>JAUZRX010000024.1 GCA_030949985.1 Acidobacteriota bacterium | reverse complement strand
CCATTGTAGCACGTGTGTAGCCCTGGACATAAGGGCCATGATGACTTGACGTCATCCCCACCTTCCTCCGGCTTATCACCGGCAGTCCCCCTAGAGTTCCCGGCCGAACCGCTGGCAACTAAGGGCAGGGGTTGCGCTCGTTGCGGGACTTAACCCAACATCTCACGACACGAGCTGACGACAGCCATGCAGCACCTCTGAAATGGCCTCCGAAGAGGGGGCTTCATCTCTGAAGCTTTCCAAACCAGTTCAAACCCAGGTGAGGTTCTTCGCGTTGCATCGAATTAAACCACATGCTCCACCGCTTGTGCGGGCCCCCGTCAATTCCTTTGAGTTTCAGCCTTGCGACCGTACTCCCCAGGCGGGGCACTTAATGCGTTAGCTCCGGCACCGCAGGGGTAGAAACCCGCGACACCAAGTGCCCATCGTTTACAGCTAGGACTACCAGGGTATCTAATCCTGTTTGCTCCCCTAGCTTTCGCGCCTCAGCGTCAGTATTGGCCCAGGTAGCTGCCTTCGCCATCGGTATTCCTCCCGATATCTACGCATTCCACCGCTACACCGGGAATTCTGCTACCCCCTACCAAACTCAAGCCAGGCAGTATCGGACGCAGTTCCTCGGTTGAGCCGAGGGCTTTCACGTCCGACTTACCCCGCCGCCTACGCGCGCTTTACGCCCAGTAATTCCGAACAACGCTCGCCCCCTCCGTATTACCGCGGCTGCTGGCACGGAGTTAGCCGGGGCTTCCTCCAGGGGTACCGTCAAGCACGGCCGGTATTAGCGACCGCACATTTCTTCCCCCTCGACAGGGTTTTACGACCCGAAGGCCTTCATCACCCACGCGACGTCGCAGCGTCAGGCTTTCGCCCATTGCGCATAATTCCTCACTGCTGCCTCCCGTAGGAGTCTGGACCGTGTCTCAGTTCCAGTGTGGCCGATCACCCTCTCAGGCCGGCTACCGATCGAAGCCTTGGTGGGCCATTACCCCACCAACAAGCTAATCGGGCGCGGGCTCCTCTTCAAGCGCCAGGTCCGAAGATCCCCAGCTTTGATCACCGGCCCCAAGGAACCGATGATGTTATGCGGTATTAGCCCGGGTTTCCCCGGGTTGTCCCCCACTCGAAGGCAGATTACCCACGTGTTACTCACCCGTCTGCCGCTGACCTTCCGGGAGCAAGCTCCCATGGGTCCGCTCGACTTGCATGTGTTAGGCACGTCGCGAGCGTTCGTTCTGAGCCAGGATCAAACTCTCCAGTTACATTCTGAAAAACCTCCAGCCCGCAGGGCCTTCGGTTTTCGTTATCCAGAATTAAAGACCAGAGGTCTTGCTTGCTACTGATCGGCCCGGCCGTTCGCCCCGCCCCCACGGGGGTGGGAACGCGGCGCCGAGGTCCGAGCCTGTCGATCGCAGAGCTCTTGACTCGAAAAACGCACTACTCAGTTTTCAAAGAACAACCTGCGCCGTCCGCGCCGCCGAACCCTGCGACCCGAGCCTCGACTCGGAGCCACGTTTGCCGGATTCATGGGCGCATAGGCGTCAAACCGCCGTGCCCGCTCGGGTGTGCCGAGCAGGTGCCGTCGGCGAGGAGGGATATTGCCACCGGGCCCGGAGAGTGTCAAGCCGGGAAGGAGAAAAAAAGATGTTTTTTAAAGGGCCCTTAGTGTCAACAACTTACGCGCACTCTCCCGGCGTGGATTTCGGCTGACCCTCCGCCCGGCGGGCCCTGGGCCCAAAAGCGTCACCCCATATTCGCCCCCCCCGGGCTCGCCGCACCCAAGCCGGCGACTGTTCTCCTCGTCCCTTCCGGCCCCGAACTCCAAGCCCTGCATCTCAAAGGGGGCGCCCCAAGGAATCCGTTGATGGCGGCCCGGGAATCATGTAGTATGCGTCCGCCGTATGACCTCGGACTGCGAGGCGGCCTTGGGCCGCCTTTTTTCGTGCCGGGATCCCGGTCCCCGGCGGGACCGGCAGGGCGAGGAGCGCCGGTGAGCCGTTCGAGCAGGATCGAGTCAGAGGTGGAGGGCCTGGCCCAGACCGTGGCGGAGAGCCTCGGGCTCGAGATCTACGACCTGGTCTTCCGCCGGGGTGGCCCCCGGTGGAAGCTGCAAGTCTTCCTCGACCGCCCCGGCGGACGCGTCGGTCTGGACGATTGCGAACAAGTGAGCCGCCAGCTTTCGAGGGAACTGGATCTGCTCGACCCGATTCCCCATGCCTATGACCTGGAGGTTTCCTCTCCGGGCATGGATCGTCCGCTGCGCTCGCCGCGACACTGGAAAAAGGCCGAGGGGCAGCAGGTCAAAGTGCGCCTGCGCGAACCGGGCGGCAAGGTGCAGACCATCGTCGGGCGGGTTCTTGCGGCGGATCCCGCTGCGGCCCGTGTCGAGGACGAAGACGGCACCGCGAGAGAGATTTCATTCGACGCGGTCGTCTCCGCCAGAATCCAACCGGACTGGTAGAGAGACCGAGGGAGAGCACGGCGTCATGGCCCAGAACCAACTGATCCAGGCCATCGAGCAGATCGGCCGGGAAAAGGGTATCGACAGAGACGTGATCATTCGCGCCCTGGAGGACGCCTTCGCCGCGGCCTCGAGGAAAGTTCTCCGAACCAAGGAGAACATCGGCTCCACCTTCGACCAGGAGACCGGTGATTTCGAAGTCTTCGCGCGCAAGCGCGTGGTCCCCGAAGTCGAGGATCCGGACACCGAAATCTCCCTCGAGGAAGCCCTCGAACACGACCCGGAAGCGGACTTCGACCAGGAGTTGCGCTTCCCCCGCGAGGTTCCGGAGCTTGGCCGCATCGCGGCCCAGGCCGCCAAGCAGGTGATCTATCAAAAGGTCAAGGAGGCCGAGCGGGAGAAGATCTACAACGATTACATCGACCGGGTGGGCGAGCCCATCAATGGCATCGTCAAGCGCTTCGAACGGGGAGACCTGATCATCGATCTCGGCCCCACCGAGGGCATCATCCCCCGCCGAGAACAGTCCCGGGCCGAACACTACAACCAGGGCGACCGGATGCGCGCGATCATCGTGGACGTCGAGCGTTCCGGCAAGGGCCCCCAGGTGATTCTCTCGCGCACCGATCCGCGGCTCGTGATGGAGCTGTTCAAGATGGAGGTGCCGGAAATCTACGACGGGACGGTGCGCATCGTCTCCACCGCCCGGGATCCGGGCGAGCGGAGCAAGATCGCCGTTCAATCCCGTGATCGCGACGTCGACCCGGTCGGGGCTTGCGTGGGGATGAAGGGCAACCGGGTGCAGTCCGTCATTCGGGAACTGCGCGGCGAGCGGATCGACATCGTCCAGTATCACGAGGACCCGCTGGCCTTCGTGCGCGAAGCTCTCAAGCCCGCTTCGGCGAACCGCGTCGCAATGAAAGACCCGGTCGAGCGCGAGGTGGAGGTCATCGTCGCCGATGAGCAGCTCTCCCAAGCCATCGGCAAGCGGGGACAGAACGTGCGCCTGGCCGGTCGACTGGTCGGCTGGCGGATCGATATCAAGAGTGAGACCGAAAAACGCGCCGAGGTGGAAGCCGAGGACGAGGCCCGGGCCCGTGCGGCGGGGCTGTTCCAGCGACTACAGATTCCCGACGAGGTCGTCGCGTCGCTGATCGAGGCCGGGTTCCGCGATCTCGAACAACTCATCGCCGCCGATCTCGAGGACCTCACGCGTGTCCCCGGCATCGACGTCGACATGTGCCTGCACATCCATGATCACGCCGAGCAGGTGATCCAGGCCGTCCGCCAGGAAGAGGAGGAGGCTCGACGCCTCGCCGAGCAGTTTGCCGCTGAACGACAACCCGCCGCGGAAGACGAGGTGGACGCCAGTGTTCTGCTCGGTCTTCCTGACCAGCAGAATCCCGGGGAGGAGGACTCCCCGGAAGCCGAAACCCGCGATACCGCCCCGGCAGAGGGCGCGGCCGAAACCGGGCCGCAGGAATAACCGGGAAAGACAGGAGTAGTGACCGTGCGGATTTTCCAACTGGCCAAGGAGCTCAAAGTCGAGAGCCAGGACCTGCTCGACGCCCTCGAAGATATGGGCATCGAGGCCAAGTCCAATCTGGCCTCGCTGACCGACGAGCTGGAGGCCGAGCTGCGCGAGCTTTTCAAGCCGAAGCCCAAGGCTGCCGCCAACGCCAAGGAAGAGGCCATTCGGCGGGCTCTCGCGGAGCGGGAAGCCCGCGAACGCGCCGCTGCCGATGCCGCGCGGCGCGAAGAGCAGCGCAAGGAAGAAGCCCGGCGCGCGGCCCGCGAAAAGGCTCTCGCCCGCCGCAGTGCGGCGCGCAAAAAGCCCGAGGAGGGTGAGCCCAGCACCGTCCCGGCTCCCCAGCCCCAAGCCCCCCCGACTCCCGCGGCTCCCCCCCCCGCGGCCCAGGCCGCGCCACCGGCCCCCGAGCCGCCGGTGACGGAAGAGGCCCGGCCCGCGGCGGAAGCGCCCGCGACGGCTGCCCCGACGAACCAGGAGGCCCCCGCGGCGGAAGCCCCGCCCCCCGCAGAGGCGCCCGCCACCGCCGACCCGCCGACCCGGTCGCCGGCGCAGCCTGCCGGTCCGACGGCCACCCGGGGAGGCGGCCTGGGCAAGGCCGTCATCGCCCCCCCCCCGACGACGGCCAAAGAGCGGGCCGAGCTTCTCGGCCGGCCTCTTTCCGATCTGCGGCCGACCCGACCGGATCCCCGCGCCGCCAGCGCCGGTGCCGTTCCGCGTCGAGGTACGGCGGCTCGCCCCTCGCCCGGCCAGCGCCCCGGGTCCCGCAAGGGCAAGAAAGGCGGCCGGCGCCAACAGCAACAGGAAGCCGCCGCCGAAGCCCGGCAGGCCGCCGCGCGCCGCGCAGAGGTCCCCGAGACACCGGTGGGCGAAGTGAAGATTTCCGACGGCATCACGATTAAAGACCTTGCCGATCGCATGAACCGCAAGGCCAAGGACGTCATCACCCGCCTGTTCATGGAAAAGAAGATCATGGCCACGATCAACCTCGCCCTCGACGAGGAGACCGCGGCATGGGTCGTTGAAGCCTTCGGTGGGACCCCTCACCGGGTGACCATGGAAGAGGAAGCCCTCGCCGAAGCGAGCAGCATCAGTGGCGAGGATCTGCCGGACTACGCCGAAGGCGAAGGCATTCCACGGCCACCGGTGGTGACGATGATGGGCCACGTGGACCATGGAAAGACGAGTCTGCTCGACGCAATCCGCCGGACCCGCGTCGCCGAGCGGGAAGCGGGCGGCATCACCCAGCACATCGGTGCCTACAAGATCACCCAGAAGCACGAAGGCAAGGATCGCGAGATCGTCTTCCTCGACACTCCGGGTCACGCCGCCTTCACCATGATGCGCGCCCGCGGCGCCCGGGTGACCGACGTGGTGGTCCTGGTCGTGGCAGCCGACGACGGCGTCATGCCCCAGACCATCGAGGCGATCCACCACGCCAAGGCCGCCGATGTTCCCCTCGTAGTGGCCGTCAACAAGATCGACAAGCCCAACGCCGCGCCAGATCGCGTCCTCCAGCAGTTGATCGAGCACGATGTCCTGGTCGAGGCTTTCGGCGGCGATACGGTGACGGTCAACGTCTCGGCCAGGACCGGAGACGGCATCGACCAACTGCTCGAGATGATCCTGCTGGTCTCCGATGTCCTCGAACTGCAGGCCGACCCCAAGCGCCCTGCCACCGGCACGGTGCTCGAGGCCAAACTCGACAAGTCCCGAGGCCCTATTGCGACTGTCCTGGTGCAGAACGGCACGCTGAAAATCGGCGACGTCTTCGTCGTCGGCGCGAGCATGGGCCGTGTCCGAGCCCTGGTGGACGAACACGACAAGCGGCTGAAGGAAGCCGGGCCTGCGACACCGGTGGTGGTCATGGGACTCGACGAAGTGCCCCAGGCCGGTGACATGCTCCAAGTCTTCCCGGACGAGCAGAAGGCCAGGCAGATCTCGGTCTACCGCCGGCAACAACAGAAGGAAGAAGAGCAGGCGCGCCGGACCGCCCTGCCGACCCTCGACAAGCTTCACGAGATGATCCAGCAGGGCGATGTCAACGAGTTGCCGCTGGTGATCAAGGCGGACGTTCAGGGTTCGGTCGAAGTGCTCTCGGCCGCGATGGAGGAACTCTCCACTTCCGAGGTGAAGGTACGCGTGATCCACTCCGGAACCGGTGCCATCACCGAGAACGACATCCTGCTCGCCTCGGCGAGCCGCGCGATCATCATCGGCTTCAACGTCCGCCCCGAGCGCGGTGTCCCCGAAATCGCCCAGCGCGTCGGCGTGGACATTCGCCTGCACACTGTGATCTACAAGGTGGCCGAAGAGATCGAACAGGCCATGCTCGCCACCCTCTCCCCCGTCGAAAAGGAAGTCTACCTCGGCCGAGTGGAGGTGCGCGAAACCTTCCGGGTGCCCAAACTCGGGGTCATCGCCGGCTGTTATGTGGTCGACGGCCTCGTGCGTCGCGACGCACAGGTTCGCCTGCTGCGTGACAACGTCGTGATCCACGAGGGCAAGATCGGCTCGCTCAAGCGCTTCAAGGACGATGCGCGGGAGGTGCGTGCCGGCTTCGAATGCGGTATCAGCATCGAACGCTACCAGGACATCAAGCCCGGCGACGAGATCGAGGCCTTCGTGGTGGAATCGGTCAAGCGCGAATCTCTCAACGCTTGACCACGGCCGAGCGCCGGGGCAGCCGCGCACAGGAGGCGGTGCGATGCGGGTGGGTCTTCTCGTGATCGACGTCTTCTTGCGGGGCAGCGCTTCGCTCAAAGACAAGCGCCGTGTGATCCGGGCCATCTCGGATCGCGCGCGTTCGCGGCACAACGTCGCTACCGCTGAAATCGAGCACCAGGATCTCAGGCAACGGGGCACCCTCGCCTTCGTCTCCGTCGCCGACCGCCAGGAGCCCCTCGAGCGCCTGTTCGACAGGCTCGTGGAGGAGGCCGACAGGGTCGTGCCGGGCGGCATTTCCGAAATCTCGCGGGAGTTTCTGGGATGAAGCAAGGCACGCCCTGCGGCCTGCTGCTGATCGACAAGACCGCAGGGATGACCAGCCACGACGTGGTCCGCCGGGTCCGCCGCAACCTGGGGCTGCGCCGGGTCGGGCATGCGGGGACCCTCGACCCCTTCGCCACGGGACTCCTGCCCTGCCTGGTAGGCCCGGCCACACGATTGGTTCGCTTTCTCCATGGCTGGCCCAAGACCTACACCGGCCGCATCCGGCTCGGTGAAGAGACCGACACCCTCGACCTGGAAGGCACGGTGACCGAGCGTCGCGATCCTCCTCTGCAACCTCCCCCCTGGAAAGTCCTGCGGGAGTTGAGCCGCACCCTCAGCGGCACCTACCGCCAGACGCCACCGGCCTACTCGGCCAAGAAAATCGGCGGTACGCGGGCCCATCGGCTCGCCCGCCAGGGCCACGCGCCCGTGCTTCAGGCGATCGAGATCACCGTCCACCGCCTGCGGCTCCAGGCCTCCGCCCCCGCCGAGTTGCTCTTCGCGGCCCGGGTTTCCAGCGGCACCTACATCCGTTCGCTGGCCAGGGACCTGGGCCGCCGATTGGGCACCCTGGGGCACCTGACCGTGTTGCGTCGCACGGCCATCGGCCCCCTCTCGGTGCGCCAGGCCGTCACAACGGACGTCACGCGCGAAGACATGCGCGCAGCCCTGATCCCCCTTTCGGCCATCCCCCTGCCCCTGCCCACCATCGAGCTCCCGGATGCCGGCGCGCGGGATTTCTGTCACGGCAGGGCCATCCAGGCGCCCCATCCCATCCCCCCAGCCGTTGAACAACACCTGAGGGCGGTAGACTCCCTGCACCGCCTGCTGGGAGTGGCCCGCGTGGAAAAAGACGGCTGGATCCGCCCGGAGGTCGTTCTCGGCCAAGGGCTTGCCGACCCCGACTCCGGGTGCTAGGATCCTCGGCTGCGGTGTGCCACGCGCACCGCTTTCTTGTTGGAGATGGCAGTTCCCTGTCGGTCGTCCGGTGCGAACGGGGCGGCGCGAGACTGGGGGGGCCGAAGGGCGAACCCCGCGGGAGAAAGATCGAGATGAACAAACCAGGACTCAGCCCGGAGAAGATCCAGGAGTTTCGCCGTCACGAGGCGGACAGCGGCTCCCCGGAGGTGCAGATCGCGGCACTGACCGCGCGGATCAAGCACCTGACCGAGCATTTCAAAATTCACAAGCACGATCACCACGGACGACTGGGCCTGCTCAAAATGGTGGGCAGGCGGCGGCGGCTGCTCCGCTTTTTGAAGCGGAAGAACCCCGCCGCGTACCGGCAGGTGATCGAAAAGCTGGGAATCCGCCGCTGAGCGCGGTTCCCTTCCCCGCTCCCTGCCGGGGAGTGGGCCCTCATTCATCCGGCCAGGGCGGTGAGGGGGTGAGATCGTCTGGGGTGACTGGACTGCGTAGCCAAGGCTGCGGCAAGTCGGCGCGAACTGCCGCGAGAAAGCGAGGGTGCCCCCGGGTTCCTCCGCCTTGCCGTGTCCGTTGGCTACACAGCCCACTCTCCCCGTCACGGCTTTTCCCCCTGCTCCCGCCCCACGGCCCAGGCGTCTTTTGACGCAAGGAGCGAGCTGTGTCCCATGTCAAGAAGAGTATCCAGGTAGGCCCCCACGAGATCATCGTGGAAACGGGCAAGATGGCCCGCCAGGCCAGCGGCGCGCTGACGATCCGCCAGGGAGATACGGTGGTTCTCGTCACCGCCCAGGCGGCCAACTCCGCCCGTGACATCCCCTTCCTTCCACTGACCGTGGAATACCGCGAAAACATGTACGCCGGCGGCAAGATCCCCGGCGGCTTCTTCAAGCGCGAGGGACGCCCCAACGAAAAGGAGACCCTCACCGCCCGTCTCACCGACCGCCCCCTGCGTCCCTTGTTCCCCGATGGGTGGGCTTTCGAGACCCAGGTGATCGCCCTGGTCCTTTCAGCGGATCGTGAACACAACCCGGACGTGCTGGCCGTCACCGGTGCCTCGTTCGCGCTCTCCCTGTCGGACATTCCCTGGAGCACGCCGATCGCCGCCGTGCGCATGGGACTGGTAGACGGAGAGTACCTGGTCAACCCCACCCACGAAGAGATGAAGAAAAGCAAGCTCGATATCATCGTGGCGGCCAGTGAAGAAGCCATCGTGATGGTCGAGGCGGGTGCGGTCGAGGCCTCCGAAGAAGAGATCATCACCGCGCTCTTCAAAGGCCAGGAAGCCTGCCAGCCGCTGATCGCCGCGCAGAAGGAACTGGCTGCCGAGGCCGGAAAGCCCAAGCGCGAGTTCACCCCGCCGGAAATCCCCGCCGATCTGGTGGAGAAGGTTCGCGCCACGGCCCGCGGCCCCCTGCTCGAGGCCATGCAGATCGAGAACAAGCTCGATTCCTACGCCCAGGTCGGCGCTGTTCTCGATGGCTTGCTTGCCGAGGTTCCCGAAGATCAGCCCGAGCAGGCCGGTCAGATCAAGAAGATCTTCCACGACCTGCAGGACGAAATCCTCCATGACTTCGTGCTGACCCACAAGCGCCGGCTCGATGGCCGCAAACTCGACGAGATCCGCAAGGTGACCATCGATGTGGGCGTGCTGCCCCGGACTCACGGCTCGGCGCTGTTTACCCGCGGCGAGACCCAGGCCCTGGTTCTGACGACCCTCGGCACGGCTTCCGACACCCAGCGCATCGACTCACTCGAATTCGAAGGCGAGAAACGCTTCATGCTGCACTACAACTTCCCGCCCTTCTCAGTCGGTGAAGTCCGATTCCTGCGCGGCCCCGGCCGCCGGGAGATCGGCCACGGCGCGCTCGCGGAACGGGCCCTGCGACCGATGATTCCCTCTGTCGACGATTTTCCCTACACCATTCGGGTGGTCTCGGACATCCTCGAATCCAATGGCTCGTCTTCGATGGCCTCGGTCTGCGGCGGATCCCTTTCGCTGATGGACGCGGGCGTGCCCCTGCGCAAACCCGTGGCTGGAATCGCCATGGGCCTGGTGATGCAGGGCAGTGACTTCGCCGTGCTGACCGACATCGCCGGCGCCGAGGATCACCACGGTGACATGGACTTCAAAGTCACCGGCACCGTCGACGGCATCACCGCATTGCAGATGGACATCAAGATCGGCGGCGTGACCCGCGAGGTGATGAGCCAGGCTCTCGAGCAAGCCCGCAAGGCCCGTTTCCAACTGCTCGACATGATGAACGAGGTTCTCGCCAAGGGCCGCGACGATGTCTCCCCCTATGCGCCGCGGATCATTACCGTCTGGATCTCGAAAGACAAGATTCGTGACGTGATCGGCCCGGGCGGCAAGGTGATCCGTTCGATCCAGGAACAGACCGGCTGCGACATCTCCATCGAAGACGACGGACGGGTGGACATCGCCTCGGTGGACCTCGAAGGCGCCCGGCGAGCCGCCGAAATCGTCAAGGAACTCACTGCGGAGGCCGAGTTGAACAAGATCTACATGGGCCGCGTGGTGCGGACCACCAACTTCGGTGCCTTCGTGGAGATCCTCCCCGGCGTCGAGGGCCTGCTTCATATCTCCGAGATCGCCGAACACCGGGTCAAGAACACTACCGACGAGATCGAGGAAGGTGATGAGGTCCTGGTCAAGGTGATCGATATCGACGCCCAGGGGCGCGTCCGCTTGTCACGCAAGGCAGCGATGCGGGAGAAGGCGGGCCACTAGCCTGCCCACTCGAGCCCGCGGGAGGGCGCCATCGATGGCGGCCAGACTGGGCGAATGGTTGATTGAAAACGGGCAGCTCACACGGGAGCAGCTCGACGAGGCTTTGCGTTCCCAGGCTGCCTTCGGCGGTGCCCTGGGGACGCGCCTCGTTCAACTCGGCTTCATCGACGAGGGCGTTGTCGGACAGGCGCTGGCCGCTCTCCACGGCGTGGAGTCGGTGGACCGGCAGACCCTCCTTTCCGCGCCTCCCGAGCTCACGACCTTGCTCTCCGAGGAGTTCTGCCGGCGCCATCACGCCGTGCCTTTCAGCGTGGAAGGGGAAGACCTGCGCCTGGCCATCCAGAACCCGGCCGACAGCCTGGCGATCCACGAAGCAGCGTTTCTGACCGGCTTCAACGTCATTCCCCACGTCGCTCCGGAGATCCTGCTCAACGACGCCCTCGGGCAGTTCTTCGGCCGGGGGACAGCCGACACGACGCCGCAGGGCCCGCCCCGCCGGACGCCCCCTTCCCCTCCAGCGGCCACGCCCGTCAGAACCTTTTCCCTCGAGGAAACCGGCCGGCGCCTGGCTCGGGCGGAAAGCCGCGACGAGGTTCTCGAGATCGCTCTCGAGGCCCTCTCCCACTTCTTTCCCCGGGGTGCGGCGCTGGCCCTGCGGGACGGCCGCGCCACGATCCTCACTGCCTTCGGTTCGGACCGACCCGGGGGCGACTGGCCGGCCTGGGAAACGGGTTCGGGAGACGTCTTCGAGAAACTGGCCGCCGACGGCGAGGTGATCGAAGGCCCCCTGCCCGATGCCCCGGGCAACCGGGAACTGCTACGACGCTTGGGGGGGGAGACATGGCCGGGAGCAGTCGCCGTCCTGCCCATCACGGTCCGCGGGCGGCTGGTCGCCGCCCTCTACGCGGATCGCCCGAAGAACACCCCCGCCGGCGCGCCGCCCCTCGAGGCCCTGGCGGCGTCGGTCTCCCTCGCCCTCGAGGCGATCCTCCTGCGGCAGAAGATCCTTCGGACCTGCGGATCCTGAACCGACCGGCAGGCGGACCGAGCCTCAGAGAACCTCGGCGGCGTCACCCACGCGTACCTCCGCGCGAGACTCGAGAATCTTGACCATCGAGCCCCCCGCGTTGGTCACCAGCACCACCCCCTGGGCCACGACCCGTCGGGGTGAAGCACCGCCCATCCTAGAGGCGGCCCCCTCGGCGGACCGCCAGAACAGGATGCGGTCACCCGCGGTCAAGCCCGCCCGGGATCCCAGGTCGATGCCCACGACTTCGCCGGAGGCGGCCACCGTCGCCTCGGGATGGGCGGCCACGATCACCTCGCCGTTCAGCCGTCCAGGGAAGGGGGTCGTCAATTCCTGCAAGGGGATGCGCTCGACCATGGGGACGGGCATCTCGCGGTACGGCACGAGAAAATCACCGGCCTTGATCGCCGCGCAGGCGTCGAGGATCTCCGCCGTGGCCGTGGCCGCATGGCTGGCCAGCACACGCACGCGCCCCAGGCGCTGCAGGTAGATCGGCCCATCCTGCCGACGCTTGGCCACGCTTCGCTGCAGTCGTCCCCAGGAGCGCACGACGATGTACTCCGCCCCCGGCTCGATGGCCATGTCCCTTCCGGCCGACAGGTAGACGATGTCCGCCTGGGCCAGGAGTTCTTTCTCCGGCTCCTCGGCGCCGAGAATGGACAGGGGCGTGGGATCGAAGTGCTCGACGAGTTGGGCCGAACAAATCATTTCCTGCTGTTCAACGGCGGGAATCAGCACAGGCCCCTGGGGAAGGGGCGGGGCGACGGGCTCCGCCTCCGGCTCGGGTTCCACCTCTCTCACACGGCGGGGGATGAACTCGGGCTCGGGCTCCGCCTCGGCGACCGTCTGAACGCCCTCCTCACCCACCACCGTGGGATGGGGCGGGACCACCAGGGGGTCGCCGGGGTAGATCCAGTGCGAGTAGGTCACATAGCGATTGGCGTCCCAGATCACCGGCCAGAGATAGGGATCGTCGTAGTAGTGGGCAGCCAGGTCCCAGAGGGTGTCACCCTTGACAATGACGTGCACCTGCGAACCCTCGGGAGGCATCGGCGGCTGATAGGGGGTCCAGTGGTCGTCGACGAGTCGCAGTGCCGTGGGTGGCGGCACGTATCCCCTCACCCGCGTTCCGGGATCTTCTCCCTGGGCCACGGACACCACCGTCGCCCAGCCACCCGCCAACACCAGCATCACCAGCAGCCTGCCCACACAGGTCAGAGCCCTTCGCACACCCATGGATCCTCCACACCGGTGTTCTTCATCCACCGGTCGGCAGTCCTTCCCCAAGGAAAGGAGCCCAAGGGAATGTATATCCTCGCCCCCCTCGGGGGCAATCGCCCTTCGCCAGTGTTCGCAAGCTTTCGTGCCGGTCCCGCAACCTTCGCGTTTGGACCCCACCGCCCGCCGGAGTCCGCCTCAGCGGGATTCGGCGCCGGTTTCCCGGGAGGCAGCCCAGGCACTCAGGGAAGTGTCCCCGTATCGCCGCGTCCACGAGGGACGCCCCGCGGTGACGAGAGGCGGATGTCCGCTGCGGTGCTCGACCACGGCCAGGGCGCCGGCAGGCAGAAGCCCGCCGGTCCCGACCAGGGCGTCGACCCAGCGCCCTGTACGCCTCTCGCCGTAAGGCGGATCCACGTAAACCACCCCCGGCCCCTCCAGGGGGCCGGCCTGGGCCAACCAGGCCTGTACATCGGCCCGTACCACCCGCAGGTGAGCGGCGTCGCCCAGGGCGAGGCGTTCGATGTTGGAGTCGATCGCTCGAAGAGCCACGCGGCTCTTTTCCACCAGGACCACCGGTCGAGCGCCCCGGGACAGGGCCTCGAAGCCCACCGCTCCCGTGCCGGCGCAGAGATCGATGAAAAAGTGCCCGACCACGTCGGGCCCGAGAATGTTGAACAACGCTTCCCGTACGGGATCAGCAGTAGGACGCACCCCCCGTTTCGGAACGGCACCCAGGCGACGACCACGCAGGCTGCCGCCGATGATCCTCAAGAGGGGGGAACCTCTTCCGCCGCACTCCCCTTACGGGTGGCCAGGGAGATGCCCTTGACCTCGAGCCGTCGGGCCAGATCGAGCACCTTGACGATGATCTCGTAGTAGGCCTTGCGGTCTCCCCGTAACAGGATGCTCCGGGTGGACGAAGCATCCAGCGCCACGGAGATGGCTTCGGTCGCAGCTTCGAGTGTGGGGAAGATCTTGCCTCCCACTTCGATCCGACCCTCGGAGCCGATGGTGATCTCCACCGGTCCCGCGTTCTGCATCACCGCCGAGCCGGCGCTGGGCAACTCCACCGGCAAGCCGGCTCCTTCCCGAAAAGTGGTGGAAACCGCGAAGAAGATGATCAGCAAGAAGACCACGTCGACCAGCGGCGAGATCTCGATGTTCGGCTTGCGCGGCGCGCGCTGGAGAAAGCGCATGGCAGCGTCACTCCACGCCGTCGGCCACCGCGGCACTTTCGCCGGGACCGTGAGATCGATCGGGCGCGGGGTGGCTCAGCTCGCGCAACACGCCGTGGCAGGCCTCTTCGATATCCAGGATCAGGCGCTCGGCCCGGGATGAGAGCAGATTGAAGACGATCAGAGCCGGGATGGCCACGGCCAGCCCGAAGGCCGTCGTAATCAGCGCCTCGGCGATGCCCGCGGACAATCCCTGGCCCTGCCCAGGCCCCTCGAGGGAGATCGTACGGAAGACCTTGATCATGCCGAGCACCGTCCCGAGCAGCCCCATCAGGGGCGAAACCGAGGCGACCGTGCCGATCACACCCAGCCAACGCATCAGTACGGGCGCTTCCCGTCGGCCCGCATCCTCGATGGCCTCTCGTACCGCGTCGGTACCCTGCTCCCACCACTCGAGCCCGGCGAAGACGATCCGCGCAAAGGGCCCGCCGTCGTGACGGCAAACCTCCGCGGCCTCCCGGACACGCCCTCCGGCGAGCAATCCCTGCACCTGCCGGACGGTAGCCAGGGGAATGATCTTCGAACGACGCAGGGCAAGACTGCGCTCGACCGCCACGGTCAATGCCAGCAGAGAGGCGGCGAGAATCGGCCACATCACCGGCCCGCCCCTGGAGAACAAGTCCCAGATCGCGCTCACTTCTTTTGACCCTTTCCCCTGCCCCGACCACCACGACCGGGGCGCCTCCGCCGCCCCCCCTCGCGGGAACCGCCACCCCGGCCACTGCGGCGCGGCGTGTACGACCCCCGGGCGGGTGTCTCGATGCCCGGCAACTCCTGCCGGGGAATCGGCTCACCGAGCATCTTCTCGATTTCCGCCAATTTGCCCTCGTCACCGGGAGCGGCCAGGCTGACGGCGCTGCCGGCGCGCTCGGCACGACCGGTTCGACCCACCCGGTGAATGTATTCTTCCGAACCGCGGGGCAGATCGAAATTGACGACCAGGTCGATATCGGTCACGTCGATGCCCCGGGCGGCCACGTCCGTCGCCACCATCACGGGCACATCCCCCTTGCGAAAGGCATCGAGCGCCCGCTCCCGATTGTTCTGCGAATGGAGACTGGAAAGGGAGATCACTTCATGACCATGGCGGCGGAGACGCGCCGCCAGTTGGCTGGTCGCCTCGCGGGTCGCCGTGAAGATCAGGGCCTTCTTGCCGCGGTGCCTGTCCATCACCGCTGCCAGGGCCTTTTCCTTGTCGCGTTCCTGAACCCAGTACAGGCAGTGGTCCACCCCGGCCGCGACCCGGGTCTGGGCATCGATACGCACCACCTCCGGTTCATACATGAAACGGGAGGTCAGCTCCTCGATGGGAGGGGGCATGGTGGCGGAGAAGAGCATCGTTTGCCGCGAGAGCGGCAAGCGGGAGCAGATCTTCACCACGTCGTCGATGAAGCCCATGTCCAGCATGCGGTCGGCTTCGTCGAGCACGAGCCAGCGCAGGCGGCGGGGTCGCAGCCAGGCGGAGCTGAGAAAGTCCATCAACCGGCCCGGAGTCCCCACCACGACGTCAGGAAGTTCCCGCAGTTCGTTCTGCTGCCCCCCGAGGGAGGTGCCGCCGTAGAGGACAGCCGTCTTCACTCCCAGGGGTTCACCGATATCGCGCGCCACCGATCCCACTTGCTGAGCCAGTTCCCTGGTGGGGCAGATCACCATCGCCTGGACATCATCGCAGGGCTCGAGAGCATCGAAGATGGGCACCAGGAAGGCCAGGGTCTTCCCCGTCCCGGTCTGGGCCACGCCCGTGATGTCCCGCCCGGCGGTGGCGAGGGGGATGCAGCGGGCCTGGATCGGCGTGGGAGTCTCGAAGCCGGCCCGGGCGAGCACCTGTTTGAGCTCGTCTCGCAGCGGCATCTCGGCAAAGCTTGTCAAAGGGTTGTCTTCCATGGGGTTTTCCGAAAGCCGTGATGATAGCACCCGCGGCGGAACGGGGCCTGTAACCGGGTCAAAACTCCCCCTTCGCTCGAGACCAGCGCAACCGTCGCTGGAGTTGCTGGGAAGACTCGAACCCCTGGATCGTGAAGCTGTAGGTGATTCCCTCCTGGTCCCGCGGGAAGTCGGCGGGCAGGGGCGGCAAGACCGCCCGGATCAGGGCCGTGGCCGAAGCCCGGTCGAGAGTGGGCACGGGAGACGGCGCGAGAATCTCCACCTCGCTGACGTGACCGTCGCGATGGAAGACGAAGTGGATCGTTACCGTGCCGTCCAGGGTAGGCAGGCCGAGCAGGGTCTGGTCGCGCTGGAAACGCAAGACCCGGGCGTGCAGTTCCCTCAGCCAGGCCCGGTAAACAGCGAAATAGATCTTCGTGGAATACTCGGACCAGTTGTAGTCCTTGGAGTCGAACTTCAGGTCACCGAAATAGCCGCCGCTGATCTCGGCGTCGAAATCCAGGGGTCGACGGCGCGGCGCGGGACGATCCCGGCGCACCGGCGGGCGGGAAGGAAAAGGCAGCGCCTCGGGCGCAACGCGCTCGGGGGCGACTTCTTCCCGCTCCCGGGGCGTCGGCCCCTGGCCCTCCTCCAAGGGCTCGCTCGCGCTCTCGGCCTCGGCCGGCGAGTCGGCGGGTTCCACCACAGGCTCGGGCTGCTTCTCGGGCGGGGGCTCCTCCAGCGGTTCAGGAGCCTCTTCCACGGGAGGCTCCTGAACCGCCTCGGGAGGAGTCTCGACAGCCGGCGAGTCGATATCGGGCTCCGGCGGCTGCTCTTCAGCGCCCTCGAGCCGGTCCTCCCCTTCCCTGGGCTCCGGCGGGCCGTGAACCTCCGCCTCGGGTCCCGGCGGGCGATCCGGAGGACGGGGAAGATCGCCCTGGGAGTTCCAGCCGAGCAGGCTCGGGTCGGGATCGGGTGGAGGCGTCTGCGCGGGCTCGGCTTCGGCCGGCTCCGGCACCGCCGGCTCGGGTGCCGGGGGTGCGGGCTGGGGCGGGTCGGCAGGAGCTTCGAGGCTCAAGGGAACGATGATCTCCTCGGCCTCAGGATCGGCATCCACACCGAGCAGGAGCAGCAGCGCCAGCAGAAGATGGATCGACACCGAGATCAGCGCCGCCAGGGTCAGCCGCCGGAACTCGCCGTCCCGCCGGGGGCCCAAGCCGCGCGGCGATGCCTGCCAGGCCGCGCTGCTCACGAGGACTCCAGTGCGGTACGGCAAAGCTGGTGAAACTCGTGTCGCCACCGCTGCATGGGCGCTTCGACCCAGGCGGGATGCACGCGATTGGTCAGCAACACGACCACCCAACCGGCAGCCGGGGCGAGCCACACCGAGGTGCCGGTGAACCCCACGTGGCCGAAAGCGTCTTCCCCCAGGGGCGCTCCGGGACCGTCCTCCCCACACGCCGCTTCGAAGCCCAGGGTCCGCACGCCGCCCGGCCCGCTCGCGGCAGGCTCGGCCAGGCGGCGCCGGGCGGCGGCGGAGAGGAAATCACTGGACCAGCCAAGGGCGGAGGCCAGGCGAAACAGGGCGCTGGCAGTGGAGAACAGGCCGGCATTGCCCGCAGCTCCTCCCAGAAAGGCCGCGTTCCCATCGTGTACCTGGCCCCGGAGCACCTTCCGAGGTCCGGGGACGAGTTCATCGCTGCGGCAGCCGGGACCGGCGAGTGCCGCCTCCCGCAGCCGTCCCCGCTCGGTGGGAGCCACGCGGTCGATGAGCGCGCCGGGTAGCGGAGAAAAGGCGATCTCGTCGGCGTCGAGACCCAGCGGGCGGCGAATCTCCTCGTCCAGCAGGCGAGCGGCATCCTTCCCGGTGGCCCGACACAGGGCCACCAGCGCCAGGATGGGGCCGAGGCAGGAATAGAGCGCTCCACTCCCGGCAGGCCGGTCCGGCGGCAGCGCCGCGATGGTAGCCGCCACCTCCGCAGCTCCGGCCGGCGCCCTGTAGAGAGGCACCCACGCTGGAAGGCCCGCGTCGTGAGTGAGGAGGGAAGCCAGGGTGGGCGTCGCCCCGCCGTAGCCCGTCATCTCGTCGAGCCACGGGTCGAGGGGCTGATCGAGATCCACCTCGCCGCGGTCCGCAAGACGGGCGGCGACCACTGCCGTCAACACGCCCTTGGTCAAGCTGGCCAGGTCATAGAGCGCGTCCGGGCGTGCAGCGACGGACTCGGGCTCCCGCGCCATCGAGCCCACCGCCCCCAGGAAGGCCGGACTCCGGCCGGCGGGGCCAAAAGCATAGACCGCAGATGGAAAGGCGCCGGCGGCAACCTTCCGCTCGAGATAGTCGTGGACCGGAGGGCTGGGGCGGTCCGGCCCGCACGCAGGGCAGGAAGCCATCGAGCCCATCATCCTGCACGATCTCCGAATCTGCCACACGCGGCGGTCGCGGGATGCCGGTCGACGCCCCTCCGGCTCCCCCCAGCGCTCATCGGCCCGAGTTCCCACCTGGCTGGTATCGGCGAAGCTGGCTTTCGATGTCGTCGCGGATCTCGAGGGCCAGTTCGAGGGCCGCCAGGCCGTCCTCCCCCGGCACCGGTACCCGGTCACCGGCGGCCACCGCCTGGCAGAAGGCCGCCAGTTCCCGGCCCAGCGGTTCCCCGGGGGGCAGGGTCAGTTCTTCGCCGACGATGCGGGGGGGAGCGTCCGCTTCGCGCTGCACGCGGAAGGTGCTCGCCGTTCCGTTGACGGTGTCGCAGGCGTGAAAAGCCCCGATCTCGAAGACCCGGACCCGGCGAATCCGTTCCTGGCTGATGCGGGAGGCCGTCAGGTTGGCGGCCGCCCCGTCGGCGAAGCGGAGGCGTACCGATGCGATGTCGATGCGCTCGGTGAGAGCGGCCGTTCCGCTCGCATCGAAGCTCTGCACCTCGGCCCGGGAAAGCAGAACGCGGCACAGGTCGAGGTCGTGAATCATCAGGTCGAGAATCACGTCCACGTCCAGGCTGCGGGGCACGAAAGGCGCCAGGCGATGAATCTCGATGAAACGCGGGTCGCGGGTCTGCCCGAGCAGGGCCGAGACGGCGGGGTTGAAGCGCTCGGTATGCCCCACCATCAGCGGCACGCCCTGCCGACGCGCCAGGGCGACCAGGGACCGTCCCTCCGCGATGTCACCGGCGAGGGGCTTTTCCACCAGGGTCGCAACCCCCGCCGCCAGCAGAACCTCCGCCACCGGCTGGTGCGCGGTGGTCGGTGTGGCGACGGAGGCCAGATCGACCTCGGCGGCCAGGCTCGCCGCGTCGGGAAAGACGCGGCAGCCGTGGCGTGCCGCAATCTCCCCGGCCCGCCGCGGATCGCTGTCGACGATGCCCACCAGGCGAACACCTGGAATCTCGCCATAGATCCGCGCATGGTGTTGGCCCAGCGACCCCACACCCACGACACCTGCACGCAAGGAAACACTCATGGGCTCTGTCCCAGGCGAATCGGAATCACACCGCGACGACTCGAACGGATGAACTCGACCACTTGGCGCACTTCCGCGACGTCGCCGAATGCCTCCTCCACCTCGGCCAGCGCGTGCTCGCGCCGCGTCTCGGGGCGAAAGATCTTCCTCGTCGCTCTTTCGAGGGCCGAAATCGCCTCCCGTGCGAAACCCTTGCGCTTGAGGCCCACTCGGTTGATCCCATAGCACAGCGCCCGATTGCCCACGGTCAGGCAGTAGGGCAGCGCGTCCCGGGTGATGACCGAGTAGCCCCCGATGAAAGCGTGGGGCCCGATACGACAGAACTGATGCACACCGGTGTAGGCACCGATCGTCGCGTAATCGCCCACCTCCACGTGACCGGCCAGGGTCCCGGCGTTGGCGAAGATCACGTGGTCACCGATACGGCAATCGTGGGCCACGTGAGAGAGAACCATGAAGAAGCTGTCGTTGCCGATCCGGGTCAGTCCGCCACCGCCCACCGTGCCCCGGTGCACCTGGCAGCCCTCCCGGAAGACGTTGCGGTCGCCGATCTCCACCCGGGTCGGTTCCCCGGCGTATTTCAGGTCCTGCGGCGCGAAACCGATGGTCGTACCGGGAAAGACGCGATTGTCCTCACCGAGACGAACCTGGCCATCGATGGTCACATGGGGGCCGATCCAGCTCCCACGGCCGATCTCCACCTGGGGACCGATCACGCTGAAGGGGCCGACGGAGACCCCCTCCGCCAGTCGAGCGTCGGGATGCACCACCGCCGAAGGGTGGATGCCCTGGAGCCAGTCGATCACGGAGCCTTCTCCCGCGGGATCATGGCACACAGGAGCATCGCTTCCGCCGCCGTCTCCCCACCGACTCGAGCCACCCCCTTGACCTTGGCCATCCGGGGCCGGAGGCGCTGGACGACGACTTCCAACTCCAGCCGATCGCCGGGCACCACCGGACGCCGGAAGCGACACTCGTCGATACCGCTGAAGAGCAGCAGCTGCCGGGTCGGATCCTCGAGTTCGAGCATGATCAGCGCCCCGGCCGTCTGGGCCAGGGCCTCGACGATCAGCACTCCCGGCATGACGGGCGCGCCGGGAAAATGCCCCTGAAAAAAGGGCTCCCCGATGGTCACGTTCTTGATACCCACCGCCCTCTGGCGGCGCTCGACCTGCTCGACACGGTCGATCAGCAAAAAGGGATAACGATGGGGCAGAAGTTCGAGGATTCTGCCAATGTCCAAGGTGTCCGGCTCGCTCACGAGACCTCCCATGGAAGTAGCCCGCCCCGCGGGGCTCAAGTTTCCTTTCCCGGCGGCCGCGCCTCGACCAGGCGGCGCACCCTGGCCCAGAGCTCCGGCAGGCGGGCCTGGACCGCCATCATCCGCCGCCAGGCCGCGATGGGACGCGCCGGTATGCCCGCCACGACCTCGCCCCGGCCCACGGAGTGGAAAACCGCGGTCTTCGCCGCAACGGCGGCCCCCTCCGCGACTTCCACATGGTCGGCCAGACCCGACTGTCCACCGACCCGGACCCCTCGCCCCAGCCGGCTGCTGCCCGAGAGTCCCGACTGGGCGGCGATCATGGCGTCTTCGCCGACCTCGGCGTTGTGACCGACCTGGACCAGGTTGTCCAGCTTGGCCCGCGCGCCGATCACCGTCCGGCCGAACACCGCGCGATCGATGGTGGCGTTCGCACCGACCTCGGCACCGGCCCCCACCACGACGCGACCCAGGTGGGGCACACGGACGGCACGCCCCTGCTCGTCGTGAGCCTGGCCGAATCCCGGTGCGCCCAGCACCGCCCCGGCGAGAACCAGAGCATCATCACCGATGACGGTACCGGGATAAACCACGACCCGCGGGTGCAACTCGACCCGGGCCCCCAGTTCCACGTTCTCGAGGAGCACCACGCCGGCCCCCAGCCGGCAGCCGGAGCCCACCCGGCAGCCGGCGGCGACCACGACCAGCGGCCCGATCTCCACGTCTTCAGCGATCCGGGCCGCGGGATGCACCACCGCCGAAGGGTGGATGCCCGGCATCAACGCCGCCGCCGGTCGGATCAGCTCCACCGCGCGCGCGAAGTCAGCCTTGGGGCAGGGAGAGAGGATCAGGTTCCCCGACCCTGACGTCCCATCGTCTGGCACGATCACCGCCGCGGCCATCGAGCCGGGCAGTCGATCGCTCAGCCGCGGATCGTAGACCGCCGCCAGGTCCTGCTCGCCGGCGCCGGCCAGATCGGCGACCCCCGTGATGACACGGTCCGGGTCACCCCGCCATGACCTGCCGAGGGCCCCGGCCAGGCGGCCGAGGGTCCACCGCTCCCGGCCGCGCGGTCTCATGACGCCGAGTCGGCTCCCGACCCATCGACGATCTTGATCAGGTCTTCGGTGATGTCGGTCGTGTCGGCATGGTAGATGACCACGCCGATCGGAAGGATCAGGGTATAGCCCTTTTCCCTGCCGTACTTCCTGACCAGCCCCTCCAGCCGCGCCTGCCAATCGGCCTGGGCCTGCTCCACCGCAAGCTGGAACTCGCGCGTGGCGGACTTTTGCAGGCTCTCGAGCTCGATGGTCTTGCGGTCGATCTTCAGGCGCAACTCCCGCAGCTTGTCGTTGCTCACGCTGGCCGCCGTCGCCACCATGTTCTGCTGCATCGCCCTCAGTTCCTGCTGGACACGCTCCAGCTCGTCCTGCTTCTCCGTCTGAAGGGCGTTGAGCCGGGCCTGGATCTTGGCGCCTTCAGCGGTTTCGTTGAACACACGCTGGGCGTCGAACACGCCGATACGAAGGGTCTGGGCCTCCGCCGAGTGAACGCCGAAACCCAGCAGGGCCAGCAGAATCAGGGCCATCGACAGACGTCGCACCATCATCGGTATCTCCTTTTCCTGCACCAGGTAGCGCAAGGAGTGCTGCATCCACGCAGACGAAAACGAGGGGAAAATGGTGAAACGCCCGCATTCTAACGCGAATCGCCCCCGGCTGCCGCGCCCGGGGCCTTTCGTCGTGACCGCGACCCGCGGGGCGGGCCGGGAGCCGGCCCCGCGGCGATCGGCTCACGCGGAGGCGGGAACCCGCTCCGGCGGCGCACCTGCCGCCCCTTCCCGCCCGGGTGGCCGGGAAGGACGGGCTCGACTCCGCGTTGGGATCTCCGCGGGCCGCCTACGCGGTGGCCATGACGTTGCGGAACTCCAGGGTGTCGTCATCCCCGAGCAGCACCTCGATCTCGCCCATCCCCACCAGGTCTCCCTGGATCACCTTCTCGGAGATGGCGTCCTCGAACGCGCGCTGGATGGCCCGGCGCAAGGGTCGGGCGCCATAGGAGCGGTCGGCGCAGGTCGTGCGCACCAACCACTGGTAGACCTCCTCCCTCGGAGCGAGGCGAATGCCCTTGTCGGCGAGGGTGCGATTGAGCTGGCCCACCATCAACTTCGAGATCTCGAGCAACTCCTCGTCGGAGAGGGGATCGAAGACGATGATCTCATCGATACGATTGATGAACTCCGGGGGCAGGGCACGCCGCAGTTCGCTCATCACCATCTCGTTCCGGCCCTTACGCTCCTGGCTTTCCTCGCCGGAGCTGAAACCGAGTCGGCTCTTGTTGACCAGCGCGGCCGAACCCAGGTTGGAAGTCATGATGATGATCGTGTTCTTGAAATCGACCAGGTCGCCGTAGGAGTCGGTGACCTGCCCGTCATCGAGAACCTGCAACAGCAAGTTGAGGATGTCGGGGTGCGCTTTTTCAATCTCGTCGAGCAGCAACACCGAATAGGGCTGGCGCTTGATCCGCTCGGTCAGCTGCCCGCCCTCTTCGTGCCCCACGTATCCCGGAGGGGAGCCGATCATCTTGGCCACGGAGTGCTTTTCCATGTACTCCGACATGTCGAAACGAACCATCGCCCGCTCGTTGTCGAAGAGGAACTGGGCCAGGCTCTTGGCCAACTCGGTCTTTCCCACACCGGTCGGTCCGAGGAAGATGAAAGAACCGACAGGTCGGTTGGGGCTCTTGATGCCCGCCCGCGAACGCCGAATGGCCCGGGACAGCGCCTCGATGGCCTCGTGCTGCCCCACGACACGCTCGTGCAGGTGGTCTTCCATCTTGAGCAGGCGCTCCATCTCCTTCTCGGCGACTCGCGTAATGGGAACACCCGTCCACTTGGAGATGACTTCCTCCACGTCGCTACGCACCACGTCGATGACGGTCTTCGCTTCCTGCTCGGCCTTGCGGCGCAACGCCTCGGCCTCTTCACGAAGGGTGACCTCCTTGTCATGCCAGGTCACCGCCTCGTCGAAGTCCTTCCGGGAGAGAGCCGCCTTCATACCCTCCACCGCGTCCTTGATCTTTCGCTCCACGTCCCGCAAGGCCCGGTAGGAAGTCCGCTTGCGCAACTTGACCCAGGCACCGGCCTCGTCGATGACGTCGATCGCCTTGTCGGGCAGAAAGCGGTCGGTGATGTAGCGATTGGACTGGAAAACCGCCGCGCGAATCGATTCCTCGGTGTAGCTCACACCGTGGAAGCGCTCGTAACGCTCCTTGATGCCCTCGAGCACCTCGATCGTCTGTTCCTCGGTAGGCGGCTGGATCTTGATCGGCTGGAAGCGGCGCACAAGGGCACGATCCCGCTCGATATGCTTGTGGTAGTCGCGGGGAGTCGTCGATCCGATGCACTGCACCTCACCCCGGGAAAGGGCGGGCTTGAGGATGTTGGCAGCGTCGAGAGAACCTTCCGCGGAACCGGCGCCGATCAGCGAATGGATCTCGTCGATGAAGAGAATCACGTCCCGCGCATTGACCAGTTCCTGGATGATGCCCTTCAGGCGCTCTTCGAACTGACCGCGGTACTTGGTTCCCGCGACGACCAGGGACAGGTCCAGCGCGAGGATCCGGCGACCGGTCAGCGAGGGGGGAACCGACCCGTCGGCCACGCGGCCGGCCAGTCCCTCGACGATGGCGGTCTTGCCGACCCCCGGCTCACCGAGCAGTACCGGGTTGTTCTTCCGGCGGCGGGAGAGGACCTGAATCACGCGGTCGAGCTCGACCTCGCGCCCGATCAGGGGATCGAAACCGCCTTCGGCGGCGATACGCGTCATGTCCCGACTGAACTCGTCGAGGAAGGGGGTCTCCTTCTTCTTCCCTTCCGCTGCACCGTTCTTTTCGGCGCTCGTCGATGCCAGGCGCTTGGCCAGGTTGATGATGTCCTCACGCACGGTGTAGAGCCGCATGCCCCGCTCGCCGAGAATGCGGCCGGCGGGAGCGTCGTCCACACGGATCAAGCCCAACAGAACGTGTTCGACGTCCACCGTGGGGGACATCAGACCGCGGGCTTCCTCCTGGGCGCACTCGAGCACGCGCTTGGCCTCTTCGCTGAAGGGAATGTCGACCCCCCGGCCGCCCTGGAGTACCGCGCCTTCCTGGCTCTCGAGTTCGGCACGCAGGAGGTCCACCGAGATGTTGCTGCGGTGAAACAGCTCCCGGGTCAAGCCGTCGTCCTCCCGCAGGAGCCCGACGAGAATGTGCTCGGTCCCGATCACGGGGGCGCCCCGCTGGGTCGCCTCGTAACGGGCCAGGAAGAGGACACGCTTCGCCTTCTCGGTGAACTGCTCGATCATCGCCGCACCTTGTCTCGGGACGCCAGCCGTCCCATGGGGTCAGGAGGGTTCTTCGCTTCCGGCGAACGTGGTGATCTCCACGAGCCGGCCTCGTTCCAAACGTAGGGCACGGTGGCAGCGACGCGCCAGCCTTTCCGAGTGGGTCGCCACGACGAGGGAGAAGCCCAACTCCTGCTGCAACTGGAAGAGGGTGTCGAGGACGCGATCGCCGGTCCGGGGGTCGAGATTGCCCGTGGGCTCGTCGGCCAGCAGGAGCGGAGGCCCGGTGACCAGGGCCCGGGCCAGGGCCACCCGCTGCTGCTCGCCCCCGGAGAGCTGATCGGGGTGGTGCTCGGCCCGTTCAGCCAGGCCCAGCCGCCCGAGCAGATCCCGGGCCCGCCGGAGCGCGTCCGCGCGCCGCCAGCCCCGGATGAGGCCGGCGAGAGCCACATTCTCCGCCGCTGTAAACTCACCAAGCAGCCCATGAAACTGGAAGATGATCCCCACGGCCCCCCTGCGCCACCGGGCGCGGGACGCAGGATCCGAGGGTATCTCCTCCTGTCTGAACAAGAGAATACCCGAATCCGGCCGGTCGAGACCGCCGAGCAGGTTCAACAGCGTCGTCTTGCCGACCCCCGACTGGCCCTGAATCGCCACGGTCTCGCCTTGAAGCAAGCGGAAATCCAAATCTTGCAACACTTTCACGGGAGGTGCGGCCAACCCGCGGCGGCAATAGTCCTTGCACAGACCACGGGCCTCGACCAGGACCTCACTCACCGCGCAAGGCCTCCACCGGATCGAGCGAGGCGGCCCGCCAGGCCGGGTAGAGCGTCGAAAGCAAGGCAACGAGCACAGACACGAAGACCACGATCGCCACATCCTGGGGCCGCACGCTCAAGGCCACATAGGACAGGTAGTAGACATCCGGATCCAGGGGAATCAACTTGAAGCGATCGATCACCCAGCACGCGCCCACCCCCAAGACGGCCCCGGCCAGGGTTCCCACCAGCCCCGTACTCAGGCCCTGGAGGATGAAGATTCGCAGAACGCCCCCGGGAGTCGCCCCCATCGCTGCCAGGACGCCGATTTCCCTGACCTTTTGAATGACCGTCAAAACCAGCGTGCTGATCACGCCCAGGGCCGCGACCAGCACGATCAGGCCCACGGCGAAGAACATCAGCAGTTTCTCGAGCTTCATCGCCGAGAACAGGGCCCGGTTGTGGCGCAGGATATCGTCGACCCGGAAACCCTCTCCCAGGCGCTCCTGGGCCCGCGCTTCGATTTCCTCGAGTCGGCCCAGGTCTTCCACCCGCGCCGCGATCCAGCTCACGTCCTCGCCCATGCCCAGGATACGCTGGGCCTGGTGCAGCGAAATGAAGGCCCAGCCGGAGTCGTACTCGAAATAGTCGGTACGGAAGAAGCCGGCCACGCGAAACACCGACTGGCGCAGGCTCACGCCCCACGGTGTCAGCTTGGGCCGTGGCACCAGGAGCGTGACCGGGTCTCCGCGCAGCACCCCCAGTTCCAGCGCCAGTTCCTCTCCCAGGATCAGCGGCGGCCGCAGATCTTCCGCCTCGCTGCCCAGGTCGTGGAACGACCCCTCCACCATGGTCTGCTCCATATCGGTCACGCGCAGACCCGGCCCGGGATCGATCCCGTTGATGGTCACCCACCGCAATCGCCGGCCGGCCGCCATGATCAACCCCTTGGTGCTGACCACGGGAGCGGCGTCCACCACCCCCGGCACCGCCTTCAGCTCGGTGATCACCTGCCCGGCATTTTCGATCGCCCCCCTCCCCGGAGCCGGAAAGACCAGGAGCTGGGCGTTGGCCGCCAGTATTCGACTGATCATCGCTTCCTGAAAACCGGTGATCAGCGCCAGGGCCACGATCAGGGAGGCCACCCCGACCATGAAACCCAGTGCCGACAGCAGCCCGATCAGCGAGACGAAGCCCTGGCGACGCGTACGCAGGAAACGCCCGGCCACGAAGGGCGCATAGACGGATCGCGTCCTGGCGGCGCGGGCGGCCGAAGCGGCCACGCTCACCGGACCCTTCGGGCGACCCACTGTCCGTGGGGCAGCCCCCCCTGAACCATTTCGAAGGACTGCCAGGTGCCGCGGATCACGCCGCCTTCCTCGTCGAGGAAACCCTCGAGTTCCGCATCGCGGCCACGTTCCGCATCGACCCGTTCGAGCTGGATCTTGTTGCCCACGAAGGTCCCTCGCAGAGAACCGGAGCGCCTGGCGCCCAGCCGGTACTGCCCCGTGACGAGAGTGCCCGACTGGTCGAGATAGAAAGTGCCCGTGGTCCCCGCCGGAAGCCAGGTGACCTCCCAGACGCCGGACAGGATCTCTTCGAAGCCCGGCGTCTCGGCACGGATCTCCGCGATGCGCTGGTCCAGGGCGTCACGCTCGAGCAAGAGCAGGCGCAGGCCGTCGAGCAGGCGCCGCGAGTCGACTTCCAGCTTGTCGTAGCGCTGGCGGACCTCGACGATCTGGTCGCGCAGAGCCTCGAGCTGCTCGAAGGTCAGGTCCCGCACCCGAATCACCTGACGATCCATCTCCGCCTGGGTTTCGATCAACTCCCGGGCCACCGCTGCCCGCTCGACGGCCACCCGGCGATACTCCCGCGAGAAGTCCACGAGCAGCCGGCCCAGGATCCGGGAGCGCTCTTCGAGGGCATGGACCACAGCGGCGCCCTTCTCCCGGTCGAAGGGATTGTCGAGATCCAGACCGTCATCCACCTGGGCATGACCCGCAAGCACCGGCACCAGGACAGCCAACAGAACGGGCAGGAGTCGACGGAGCCAGGGGCGGGGCTCCCACTGATCGAGGGAAAACGAATCCAAGGCTCTCATCGACGACTCCCTTGAGGCGAGGAGGGGCATCCTAGCTTCAGCGCCACCGCAGGGGCAAGACCACGCGACCCCGGCCGGAATTTCATTCGGCTTTGTCCCTGGAAGAGGAGGACGGCGCGGAGGATCGCGGGACCGAGGCGCGCTTGCGACGCCGACCGAACCACGGCCGGAAGAGGGGCGAAAGCAGGTAGAGAAGGATCAGCCCGGGCACGACCCACTCGTAACGCATGATCAACCCGGCGAGAATCGCCGCCCAGAGAGCCAGGGCCCGGTAGGGCCGCGGGCCGAAACGCAGATTCTTGGGGGAGAAGTAGCGCACCGGCGAGATCATCAGCAAGCCGATGACGACGACCAGCAACAGGTAGCCCGGCACGAGGAAGGATGCGAGCGTCTCTCCACCGGTGAACAGGGCGGGACAGGCCACCGCGGCCGCCGCGGTGGGACTGGGTACGCCGATGAAGTCCTTGTGCTCACCCGCCGCCGCGTTGAAACGCGCCAGGCGGATCACGCCGCAAGCAGCGTAGAGGAAACAGGCCCCCCACCCCACCCGGCCCAGATCCGCCAGGGCGAAGTGGAAGGCGATGATCGACGGCGCCACCGCAAAGGAGACCGCATCCGCCAGGGAATCGAGTTCTTCGCCGAAGTCGCTGGTGGTCCCCGTCAAGCGAGCCACTCGGCCGTCGAGGCCGTCCAGCACGGCGGCGGCAAAGATCAGGATCGCCGCGGTCAGCAGCCGTCCCTGGGAAGCCAGCAGGATCGCCAGGTATCCCGCCAACACGTTGCCCAGGGTCAGAGCGCCGGGCAGATAGCCGGCCACACCACGCAAGCGGCCGCGAATCGGCCGTTTCGGGGGCGCGAGGCTCACGCGACGTCCCCGCCGGCCCACACGGCCACCGTGGTCAGGCCGCCCCGCGTCCGGTCACCCGGTCGCACGCGGGGCATGGCCTCGGGAGGCAGATCGAGATCAGTCCGCGACCCGAAACGAATCAACCCGAAGCGAGCGCCCGAGGCGAGTTCGTCCCCCGGCTGCACCCGGCAGACAATGCGGCGCGCGATCACCCCGGCGATCTGGGTCACCCGCACCTCTCCCCGCTCGGTCTCGAGCCATACCTCGTTGCGCTCGTTCTCCGCGGAAGAGGCCTCGAAGTTGGCCGCCAGGTAGCGCCCCGGCAGGTAGCGCACCCGTCGCACCTTGCCGGCCACCGGGCAGCGGTTGATGTGAACATCGAAGACACTGAGAAAAATCGAGATCTTCAGTCGACCGTCGGCCGCCCTCTCGACCCGGGTGACCTTCCCGTCAGCGGGAGCGAGCACCAGGGCCGGGTCCGTCGGGACGCGGCGATCGGGGTCGCGAAAGAAAGCCGCGCAAGCCGCCGCAAGCAGACCGCATCCCACGGCCGCCCAGACCCACCCCGCCAGCAGGGCGAACCCGGCCGCCACCAGCGGGGTCAAGACGAAAGGCCATCCCTCCCGGGCGATGGGGATGCGGCGCGGTGAAGCCCTCCCCGAGTCCGCGGGTGCAAACATGGTCATCTGGCAGTCTTCCTCCGGTTCCGCAGGCTACCACAGCGCCCGGCAGCTGGGCAGATCCGCCCCGACCGGGCCCACCGCTGGAAAAGCCGCTTTCATCCCGGCTCCGAAGCCCGTCTGAGCACCAGGCTCATCAGCAGTGCGGCGCTGCCGTCGGGGTAGTAGCGCGGCCGGCTCCCGACCGGAACGAAACCCTCCGTCTCGTAGAGCCGCACGGCTGCCACGTTCGCCTCGGAGACTTCCAGGTCCACCTGCCGCAGCCCCTCCTGCCGCGCGCGCCCGATCGCCTCCTGCACGAGAAGACGCCCCAGGCCCCGCCGACGATAATCAGGATGCACCGCCAGGTTGAGGATCTCGAGGTTGTCCCCCGTCCGGCGCAAGAAGATGGCCGCACCGACGCACCCGTCCCGGTCGAGCCACCCCAGGACCCGTCGATCGTCCCGATCGGCCAGTTCCTCCTGCACCATGGCCCGACTCCAGGGACGCTCAAAGGCTGCCGCGAGCAAGGCCTCGAGGGCCGCGAGCCGAGAGGGACCGAAGATCGTCACCGCCGCCGGGGACGACGCGACCCGGGCGGGAGCCGGCAGCACGGCATCGGGTGGCACCAGGTAGACCGGCTCCAGGGGCCGCCAGGCGGAGGCGGGCACACAGCCTCCGGCGACCATCTCCGCCAGCACGGCCACCGGAGACACGCTCAGCGGATGGGCTTGCACACCGGCCGGGAAATCGAGCGACGCCCCGGCGGCGGTGGTGGCCACGTCCCGGCCGGCGATCGCTCCCCGGCCGGAGAGAGCCTCCCGGGCGATCACCTCGCCCCGCAGCCTGCCGTCTATCCCCGCCTCGGCGAGCAAGACGCGAAGACGCCCCCAGGGAATGGCCACGAGTGCCGGAAAGCCCAGCCCGGCGCCGAAAGTCAGCACCCGGGGCGCATCGACCCCCAAGCCCGCCAGCCCCGGGATCCCGGCGATCAATCCCTGCGCAAAGCTCAAGGCCACCCGCAGCCCGGTGAACGATCCCGGCCCGCAATCCACCACCACGGCCGAGAGCCGCCGGGCCTCCGGCCGCACCAGCATGGCCGCCGCGGCCGCTCCGAGCCCCCCGCTGGGGCCTTTCTCCCGGCTGACATCCACCGCGGCGACAACCTCGCCCCGGCGAACCAGGGCCACGCCCGGAGGATGCAGCGCCCCCTCCAGCACCAGCACCGCGCCTTCCCCGCGGAGCGCGGCCCCCGTGTCGTAACTCTTTTGCATTGCCCCGGTTTCTCCCAAAAGCTATCTTCGAAGTGAAGCTGCCGCAGCAGCGCGGACTCCCGCGAGACCGGTGCGGCCCCGCCGGAGAATCCGAGCCACAGGAGCCCAGACCATGGCCACCACAGACACCGGCAAGAGCATTCTAGAGGCGATCACCAGCGCACAGAACCGGGAGCAGTTCAAAAAGCAGCACTGGACCGGATCCTTCACCGACTACCTCGGCATGGTGCGCGAGCAACCCCGCATCACGCGCAGCGCCCACGAGCGCCTCTACGACATGATCATGTCCTACGGTACTTCCGAGTACATCGACAACAAGAAGCGGATGACTCACTACCACTTCTTCGACGACCCTCTCGGCGGCGGCATCGACGGTGTCTTCGGGCTCGACATTTCGCTGATGAAGTTGATGAACATCTTCAAGTCCGCCGCCCGGCGCTATGGCACCGAAAAACGCGTGATCCTGCTCCATGGTCCGGTAGGCTCGGCCAAGAGCACCATCGTCCGGCTGCTCAAGAAGGGGCTCGAAGCCTACTCCCGCTCCCAGGAGGGCATGCTCTACACCTTCGGCTGGACCGCCAAGCCCGACGACCCCGGCGCGCCGGTCGATTGGTGCCCGATGCACGAGGAGCCGCTGCACCTGTTGCCGGAATCCACTCGCCCGGCGGTCGTCGAACAACTCAACGCCTCGGGCTCCGACTACCAGGTACGCATCGAGCGCGATCTCTGTCCCTTCTGCCGCCAGCAATTCAGCGAGCTGATGCAGCGCTTCGAGGGCGACCTGGCCCAAGTGCTGGCCCACATTCGAGTCCGACGGCTGATTCTCTCCGAAAAGGACCGCGTCGGCATCGGCACCTTCCAGCCGAAGGATGAGAAGAACCAGGACTCCACCGAACTGACCGGCGACATCAACTACCGCAAGATCGCCCAATACGGCTCCGACTCCGATCCCCGCGCTTTCAACTTCGACGGCGAATTCAACATCGCCAACCGCGGCCTGATCGAGTTCGTCGAGGTCCTCAAGCTGGACGTCGCCTTCCTCTACGACCTGCTCGGCGCCTCCCAGGAGCACAAGATCAAGCCGAAAAAGTTCCCCCAGACCGACATCGACGAGGTGATCATCGGCCACACCAACGAACCCGAGTACCGCAAGCTGCTGAACAACGAATACATGGAGGCCCTGCGGGACCGGACGGTGAAGGTCGACATTCCCTACATCACCAAGCTCAGCGAAGAGATCAAGATCTACGCGAAAGACTTCAACAACGAGCGCATCGGCAAGCACATCGCCCCGCACACGGTCGAGATGGCCGCCATGTGGGCCGTGCTGACGCGGCTGGAAGAGCCCAAGAAGCACAACCTGACGCTGATGCAGAAGCTCAAGCTCTACAACGGCAAGACCCTTCCGGGCTACACCGAAGACAACGTCAAGGAACTGCGCAAGAGTGCGGCCCGCGAAGGGCTCGACGGCATCTCGCCGCGCTATATCCAGGACAAGATCTCCAACGCGCTGGTGGACGACACCGCCAACCATATCAACCCCTTCATGGTCCTCCGCGAACTCGAAGCGGGACTGCGCCACCACTCGCTGATCAGCAACGAGGAGGATCGCGCGCGCTACCGCGAACTGCTCGCCGAGGTGCGCAAGGAGTACGAAGACATCGTCAAGAACGAGGTGCAGCGGGCCATCGCCGCCGACGAGGCGGCGATCTCCCGGCTCTGCGCCAACTACCTGGACAATGTCAAGGCCTATACCCAGCGGGAAAAGGTCCGCAACCCCTACACCGGCCAGGACGAGCCACCCGATGAACGGCTGATGCGCTCGATCGAGGAAAAGATCGACATCCCCGACAACCGGAAAGACGACTTCCGGCGGGAGATCATGAATTACATCGGCGCCCTTGCAGTGGACGAGAAGAAGTTCGACTACCGCTCCAACGAACGACTGCACAAGGCTCTCGAACTCAAGCTTTTCGAGGACCAGAAGGACACGATCAAGCTGACTTCCCTGGTGACCTCCATCGTCGACAAGGAAACCCAGGAGAAGATCGACGTGGTCAAGGCGCGCCTGATCAAGGACTACGGCTACAACGACGAAAGCGCCACCGACGTGCTGCATTTCGTCGCGAGCATTTTTGCCCGGGGCGATGCCAAGGACACGGACTGACGGGCGGGACAGAACGTGGCCCTCAAGATCGACACCGATGTCGGACGCTTCCGCGAAATCGTCCGCGGCAAGGTCCGCGACGAGCTGCGGCGCTTCATGTCGCGCGGCGAGATGCTCGGACGCAAGGGAAAGAACATCGTTTCCATTCCCCTGCCGCGGATTCAAACCCCACGCTTCGTCCACTCCCCCGGCGGTCAACAGCACGTCGGACAGGGAGAAGGCGAGGAAGGCAGCATTCTGGGACCTGCCGGCCAGCAGGGTGACGGCCGGGGCAAGGCCGGCAATCTGCCCGGCGAACACATCCTCGAGGTCGATCTGACCATCGAGGAACTCGCGGAACTGCTGGGCGAAGAACTCGAGCTGCCTCGAATCCAACCCCGGGGCAAGAAGAACATCGAAACCCACTCGGGACGTTACACCGGGATCTCCCACGCGGGACCGGAGTCCCTCAGGCATTTCAAGCGCACCTTCAGGCGGGCGCTGCAACGGCAGATCGCCGCCGGGGTCTATGATCCGAAGAATCCGATCATCATCCCGATCCGCGAAGACAAACGCTACCGGACCTTTCAGACCCATCCCCAGCCCCAGGCCAACGCGGTGATCATCTACGTGATGGACGTCTCCGGATCGATGGGAGACGAGCAGAAAGAAATCGTCCGCATCGCTTCGTTCTGGATCGACACCTGGTTGAGCAGCCAGTACCGCGGCCTGGAAACAGTCTTCGTCATCCATGACGCCCAGGCCCGGGAAGTCGACCGGGACACCTTCTTCAGCACCCGGGAGAGCGGCGGCACGGTGATCTCCAGCTCCTACCACCTCGTGCAGAAAATCATCCAGGACCGCTTTCCTCCCGAGGAGTGGAACCTCTATCTCTTCCAGTTCTCCGACGGCGACAACTGGTCCCAGGGAGACACCGAGTCCTGCGTCAAACTGCTGGCGGAGGACCTTCTCCCGGAACTCAACCTCTTCGCCTACGGCCAGGTGGAAAGCCCCTACGGATCGGGCCAGTACCTGCACGATCTCGAAAAACCCTTCGGTGAAGACGAGCGCGTGGTGCTCACGGTGATCGAGGGCAAGGAAGGCATTCCCGAAGCCATTCGTTCGTTTCTTTCGACGGGGAGATGAGCGATGACGCTGCCGCGGGAACTCGCCGAACTGCAAATGGAAGTCGAAGCCGTCGCCACCCGCTACGGACTCGACACTTTCCCCGTCATCTTCGAGATGGTCGACTATGCGCAGATGAACCAGCTCGCAGCCTATACGGGATTTCCCATCCGCTACCCGCACTGGCGCTGGGGCATGGAGTTCCAGCAACTCGATAAATCCTACGAGTACGGCCTGCACAAGATCTACGAGATGGTGATCAACAACGATCCGACCTACGCCTACCTGCTCGAGGGCAACTCCTTTCTCGATCACAAGCTGGTCATGGCCCATGTCTACGGCCACGCCGATTTTTTCAAACACAACGTCTTCTTCTCCAACACCAATCGCCGGATGATCGACGCGATGGCCAACCACGCCACACGCGTACGGCGTTACCGCGATCAGCACGGAATCGACAAGATCGAACGCTTCCTCGATGACTGCCTGGCCATCGAAGACCTGATCGACCCCCACGCGGCTTTCGAGCAGCAGTACGGCCTGGGTCGGATCGAAGACGTCTCCGAAGCGCCCATCGAAGTCAAGCGCCTGAAGGCCAAGGATTACATGGACGCCTTCATCAACCCGCCGGAGTACATCGAGCGCAAGCGTGCCGCGCTGGAACGCGAGCGTGAACAGCGTCGCGGTTTCCCCGCACGCCCCCAGCGGGACATCCTCGGCTTTCTGCTCAAGCATGCGCCGCTGGAGAACTGGGAGCAGGACGTGCTGGACATCATCCGAAAGGAGTCCTACTACTTCCTGCCCCAGCGCCAGACCAAGATCATGAACGAGGGCTGGGCCAGTTACTGGCACACGACGATCCTGACCCGGCACCTGCTCGACGACACCGAAATCATCGACTTCGCCGATCACCACTCGGGAACCACAGCCGTGCAGCCGGGCCGACTCAACCCCTACAAGCTGGGCCTCGAGCTCTTCCGGGACATCGAGTTCCGCTGGAATACGGGACGATTCGGCCCCGAATGGCGCAGTTGCGACGACATGGCGGAACGGGCCAACTGGAAACGGGAGACCGGCCTGGGGCGGGAAAAGATCTTCGAGGTGCGCAAGGTCCACTCCGACCTGAGCTTCATCGATGAGTTTCTGACCCCGGAATTCTGCCACCAGCACAAGCTCTTCACCTTCGCACGGGACCCCCGCCAGGAGGCCTGGGTGCTGGCCTCCCGCGAATTCGAGAAGGTCAAGCGGGCCCTGCTCTTCCAGTTGACCAATGCCGGCACGCCGATCATCGAGATCGTGGACGGCAACTACCGCAATCGGGCGGAACTGCTCCTGGTCCATCACCACGAGGGTGTCGAACTGCGTCTGGACTGGGCGCAGGAAGTGCTGGCGTCGATCGCCCGCATCTGGCGCCGACCGGTCTACCTGGAGACCATCGTATCCCGTAAGCCCCGCCGCCTGGGCTACGACGGCGACCGACACAGCGAAGAGGAAATCAAGGCCGTCGCCAGCGTCGACTCGGAGTAGAATGGGACCGGGGGGTGCTACGGAGGGCGCCCATGGAAACCGGTTCCTCCGGCCTTTCACTGGAAACGGCATTGCGCGCTCACACCCGGCGGCGCGACGAGCTGCGCAGGCCCGCCGCGGAGCCGGGAGCCCTGCACTGCGTGGCCTGCGCCCATCGCTGCCTGATCCGCCCCGGTCGCGCGGGCATCTGCCGCATCCGCTTCAACGACCGCGGCGCGCTGCAGGTGCCGTGGGGCTGGGTGGCGGGAGGCCTGGCGGCGGATCCGATCGAGAAGAAGCCGTTTTTCCACGTCCGGCCCGGATCACGGGCCCTCTCCTTCGGCCTGCTCGGCTGCGACATGCACTGCGGCTACTGCCAGAACTGGATCACCTCCCAGGCCCCCCGGGAATCCAGCGATCCCGCAAAGATCGTTCCCATGGCCCCCGACCAGATCGCCTCGATGGCCTCGCGCCACGGCTGCGCGGCGGTGGTCAGCACCTACAACGAGCCCCTGATCTCCGCGGAGTGGGCGGCGGACGTCTTCGACCTCTGCCGCGAGAGGGGGATGTTGACCGGCATGGTCAGCAACGGTAACGGAACGGCGGAAGCGCTCGAGTTCCTCGCGCCCCGCCTGGACATGGTCAAGATCGACCTGAAGTCCTTCCAGGACCGGGTTTACCGGCGCCTGGGCGCCGTACTGGACAACGTGCTCGAAACGATCCGGAGGGTGCACGACATCGGGCTCTGGCTCGAGGTCGTCACCCTGGTGGTTCCGGGCCTCAACGACAGCTCCGGGGAACTCGGAAAGATCGCCGAGTTCCTCGTCGCCATCTCGCCCGACATCCCCTGGCATGTCACGGCCTTTCACCCCGATTACAGGATGACCGACCGGGGAGCGACCAGCCCCAGTCACCTCCTGCGAGCCGTCGATGCGGGCCGCAGGGCGGGGCTGCGCTACGTCTATACGGGCAACCTGCCCGGGAGGACGGGAGCCGAATCCACCGTCTGCCCTGCCTGCGAAACGCTGCTGATCGAACGCCACGGCCTGACGGTTCTCCGCCGACACCTCGTCGAGGGCGCCTGCCCGACTTGCGGGACCCCGATTCCCGGTCTCTGGGCGTCCGGCGACAGCGGTCGATCCTCATCGAGCCATTCATAGGTAGAGGCTTCCCCACCGCCGGCCGCGGGCAAAGATCCCCCGGCGGCCCCGGGCCACTGACGGGGCCGGTCCGCGCACCCGGTCGGAGGGCGCGTCAGGAGTGCCGGGGCTGGAGGCCGCGGGTGGCTTCCCGAACCAGGGTTTCGAGGGCGTCCACCCATTGGCCGGGACGCATCAGCGGGTAGGCCACCCGTCGATGCAGGCGCAAAACCCCGGTGGGCAGGTCCACCAGGATCAGGTCCAGCTCGAGGGTCGTGGCCGAGCCCGCGCTCCCCGGGCGCAGCAACTCGTAGTCGGCACGCTCGTCGGGTAGAGGAATCATCTCGTCGGGGGGCAGGGGCAGCCCCCGGTCTGAAGACTCCCCCGAGACGGAAAGCACCGCGAAAGCGACGCTGGCAGCGCCCCGGGCCCGAGACGCCTCCCCCAGGTCGAGAATCGCCCCCCGGCGCCAGCGCCGTGACGACGAGCCCCTGTGCTGGGCCCAGGCGGCCGTCAGCCTCTGCCGCAAGGCGTCGACAATCGCCGGCTCTTCCCGGGCCAGGGACACCCCCCGGCCGCTGAACCCCTCCCTCAGCAGCTTGTCCAGCAGCTCGCCCAGGTCTTCGGCCGCCACCTCCAGGCGAGCCCCCCCGAGCCGGAGCTGCGGAGCGAGCAGCAGCAGGTGCCCACCGATGGCGGGGGGACGATCGAAGACCGGTGGAGGACCACCGGCGCAGCCCCCCGACCCGACCAGGCTGATCGACAGGAAGACGAGTGCGGCAAGGGCCCCAGCGTGTGTCCAGGCCCGGCGGCGGGCGGATTTCATTCCTGCTCTCCTCGCTCCCGGCCGAGAGGAACCCGGGGCATCGTGGCGCGGCTCTCCGCCAAGTATAGAATCCTCCTCCACCCTTGGGAGGAAATCACATGGACCCGCGTCAGATTCTCGAGTCTCTGGGTCTTTCCGGAGATGTTCTCGACGGCCTCGGAGGCCTCGCCGGCGAACAGCGCGCCACCGGTGACGTCCTCGAGTCCCTCAATCCCGCCACCGGCGAGGTGCTCGGCCGGGTGCGTTGCGCCGGCGCCGAACAGACCACCGCCCTGATCGGCGCCGCCCACCAGGCCTTCGACGGCTGGCGGCGGCGCCCGGGCCCCGCCCGGGGCGAGGTGATCCGCGACCTGGGTAACGCCCTGCGGGCGAAAAAGAGCGAACTCGGCGCCCTGGTCAGCCTGGAGATGGGCAAGATCCTCGCCGAGGGCGAAGGTGAAGTGCAGGAGATGATCGACATCTGCGACTTCGCCGTGGGCCTCAGCCGCCAGCTCTACGGGCTGACCATCGCCAGCGAACGGCCGGGGCATCACCTGATCGAGCGCTGGCATCCCCTCGGGGTGGTAGGCATCGTTTCCGCCTTCAACTTTCCGGTGGCGGTCTGGGCCTGGAACGCGGCACTGGCGGCGGTCTGCGGCGACACGATGGTCTGGAAGCCCTCCTCCGAAACGCCTCTGTGCGCCCTGGCCGTACAGAAGATCTGCGACGAGGTGATGGAGCGCCACGACGCCTGGGGCCTGTTCAACCTGGTCATCGGGCCGGGACGGACCGTGGGCGAGACCCTGATCCGCGACGAGCGTGTTCCGCTGATCTCCGCAACCGGCTCGACTCCCATGGGTCGCCATGTGGGCGAGGTGGTCGGCGCCCGTCTCGGACGGACGATCCTCGAGTTGGGAGGCAACAACGCCATCACCGTGCTCGATGACGCCGACCTGGGCATGGCGACCCGCTCGATCCTCTTCGGAGCGGTGGGCACCGCCGGTCAGCGCTGCACGTCCACCCGGCGCGTGCTGATGCAACGGGGGATCGCCAGCGACCTGACCGAACGCCTGCTGGCAGCCTACGGGCAGGTGCGCATCGGCGATCCCCTGGACCCGGCGACCCTGATGGGCCCCCTGGTCAACCAGCGGGCGGTCCAGGACATGCTCGACGCCCTGGACAAGGTGCGCGAGCAGGGGGGCGAAATCCTCTGCGGCGGCAAGGCCCTCGAGCGGCCGGGCTTCTTCGTCGAGCCGACCATCGTCCGCGCGGCCCATGACCTGCCCATCGTCCACGAGGAGACCTTCGCCCCGATCCTCTACCTGATCGAAGTGGACGACATCGACGACGCGATCGCGGTCAACAACGAAGTTCCCCAGGGCCTCTCCTCGGCGATCTTCACCACGAACTTCCTCGCCGCGGAGACGTTCACATCGGCCACCGGCAGCGACTGCGGGCTGGCCAACGTGAACACCGGCACCTCCGGCGCCGAGATCGGCGGCGCTTTCGGTGGCGAGAAGGAGACCGGCGGCGGACGCGAATCCGGATCCGACTCCTGGAAAGCCTACATGCGTCGCCAGACCTGTACGCTCAACTACTCCCCCGATCTGCCCCTGGCCCAGGGAATCCACTTCGGCGACTGACGACACGCCGACCGCGGAGGGGTCAACGCCTCTCCCGGTCGGCGAATGCATCGATCAGGGCCGCCAGGCGGCGAGCGCCGTCCACCGGCATGGCCGCGTAGAGCGAGGCCCTCAGCCCCCCCACCGTGCGATGTCCCGCCAGCCCCACCATGCCTTCCCTGGCCGCAGCCTCGATGAAGGCCTCTTCCCGATCCTTCGAGCGCAGGCGGAAGACCACGTTCACCACCGAGCGGTCCTCGTGCCGCGCGGAGGGCTGGTAGACCTCCGGATGGCGGTCGAGAGCCCCATAGATCAAGGCGGCCCGTTCCCGGGCGCGCCGGATCATCTCGGACCTCCCCCCCTCGGCCTCGATCCAAGCCAGCATCTTCTCCAGCAGGAAAACCAGCGCCGTGGGCGGGGTATTGAGTCGAGAGCCGCTTTGCGCATGATCCCGGTAGCCGAGAACACCCTCGGGCATGCCCTCCGCCGCCTCCAGCAGGGCGCGGCGAATCACCACCACCGCCAGGCCCGCCGGCCCGAGATTCTTCTGGGCCCCGGCGTAGAGCAGGTCGAAGTTCGTCACCGGCAGTTCCCGCAGCAGAATATCGGAGCTGGCATCGGCCACCAGGGGGACCTTCCCCGGAGACGGCAGTACATGGAGCTGTGTGCCGGCGATCGTGTTGTTGGTCGTGATGTGGAAGTAGGCCGCCCGGGGATCGAGAGCCCATTGTCCGGGGGGAGGAATCCGGGCAAAGCCTTCACTCTCGGAACTGGCCACCACGTTGACGGCCCCCGTCAGGGCCGCGTAGCGGGCGGCCCGGCGGGCCCAGTGGCCGGTGACCAGGTAGTCGGCGCTTCTCCCGGGTGGGCGGAGGTTGGCGGGCACCATGGCGAACTGCAGGGTCGCTCCTCCCGGAAGCAGGAGCACCTCGTGGGACGGCCCGACCCCCAACAGGCGGCGCAGCCGCTCGAGAGCCCTTTCGTGGAGTTGGCCGTAGGCCCCGCCCCGATGGCTCCACTCGAGAACGGACAGCCCCCCGCCGGCGCCGGGCAGCAGACCGCCGGAGGCCTCTTCGAGAACCGGGTCGGGCCACAGGGCCGGCCCGGCGCCAAAGGAAAGCAACCGCCTGGCTTCGCTCATTTTTCTCCTACCCGAGCCCCCTTGCTCCCGGGCCGCCGAGGACCGAGATTCTCCGCAAAGTACCGGCGCAGGCCGGAGATGATGATACGATGGGGCGTCTGGCCGGACATGGCGAAGGCCCGGCGCAAAAATTGAACCAGCGCCCGCCCAGGGCGCCAAGGAGGACGCAAGCCACCGGATGAGAAGACCAGGAATCGTAGAACGTCAGGGCCCACCCAAGGTCCGTATCAATCGCATGATCCGCATCAGCCCCGTCCGGCTGATCGATGAAGAGGGCCAGCAGGTGGGCGTCGTCCCGGTCGAAGAAGCCCTCTCCATCGCCCAGTCCAAGGGCCTGGATCTCGTCGAAGTCGCCGCCGATGCCCGACCCATCGTCTGCCGCATCATGGACTACGGGCGGTACAACTACGAGCAGCAGAAGAAGGCTCAGGCCGCCAAGAAAAAGCAGCACCAGGTCGAGGTCAAGCAGATCAAGTACCGGCCTGCCATCGATGAACACGACTTCGAAACCAAGACACGGAAAGTGATCAAGTTTCTCGACCAGGGGCACAAGGTGCGCGTCACCGTGATGTACCGCAAGCGTGAAATGCGCCGCCCCGAAATGGGAGAGATGGTGCTCGACCGCGTGGTGGAAGCGGTCCAGGAGCACGGCATTCCCGAGGACCGTTCCCGCCAGATGATGGGACGGGATCTTTCCGTCACTCTTGCTCCCGTGAAGAAAGAAACGACCTGACCGGCGGCCGGCCCTCGAGCCGTGTCGGCTTCAGGGCGAGCGCGCGACCCAGGCGTGGGCCACCACCCGCGCCAGTTCTTCCTGTCCGCTGGCGCGCAGACGATCGAGGGTTTCCTCGTCCATGCGCGAGAGCAGCCGGTCGGCCGTCACGTGATCACCCTCCTCCCGGGCCGCCCAGGCCCGCAGGAGGGTCCACGAACTCCCCTGGAAGCGCTTGGGCACATGATCGAGGGTGACCAGCGCCAGGCTGGGGCTGCGATCGGCGATCTCCCGTGCCGCCCGGCGCATCAGCGCCACCGTCCGTAGCCGCTGGAGATTTTCCGCCGCTTCCAGCAACTGGTCGAGGTAGGCCTCCCCCTCCCTGGCGCTGCAGGCGGCCTCGTCGGCCTGGTATCCCAGGTCGAGCAAGACCCGCCGAGCGGCGGCGAGTTCGACGGGATCCAGCTTCTCGAGGGGGGCGCACACCCCGCGGTGCAGGGCGACCACCAGCCGCTGGACGAGACGCCGGCGGGCACGGGAGTCCCTCGCCGCCCGGGCGGCGGCGACCAGTTCTTCCCGAGTCTCCAGGAATCGCTGGACCTTCTCCGCCCGCCTCACCAGCAGGGGATCGCTGCGGGAGGCGACCTTCGCGGGAGCGGGCGCGACTTTCCGCGGAGCCCGGCCTCCCGAGGATCGGGGCGACCGACGGGGGGGAGGTGCCGGCACCGGCCGCCTGGCCGCCTCGGGAGAGGAAGTCGCGGCGACGGGCCTCGAGGCCACCTGCCGCCCGGCGCGAAACGCCCTTTCCAGTGCCTCCATTCGGGCTCCGAGAGCAGGATCCCTCGAGAAATGGCGTCCGCCGGAATCCCGCCGGGCGAGAGCCTCGAGAGCCCGGGCCACATCCTTCCCCGCGACGGGATCCGCGGGCGCCAGCCCCTTGCCGGCCAGGGCCCGGGGCAGACCGTCGGACAGGCAGGACAGGGCCCTGGGGACGACCTCACGCACCAGGTAGCCGCGCCACTGGTCGTCCAGCAGATCGGGCCGGAAAAGTTCGTCTCCGCAGCCCTGGGGCATGCCCCCCGCGGGCTGCCACAGCCCCTGCAGGATCTTGCGGAACCGATCCAGCCCCGGGTGGGCCAGCAACCACGTGCCACGCTGGGCGGCAGTGAAGATCTCGCCGCGCAAGGCGGCGAGGGCCTGAGGATCGACGGCCCCGAGACCCTGCGTACGAGCCGCCGCCACCAGCGCTTCCACCCTGCGCGCGACGCTTCCCGCCAGCAGGGCGGCGTGGGTCCGTCGGCGCACTTCCAGCAACCGAGCCAGCTGAACCCGTCCATCATCCACGGCCGCCTGGCGGCGATCGGCTTCCCACGCTCCCCGGCGCGCCGCCCCGCGCCCGCAGGCCCCGCCGGCGGCCAGGCGGTCCGCCGCACGGTGCAGCCAGGCCGCCGCATCTTTCCGCCCCCGCGCCACCTCAGCGCTCCAGGCACGGACCACCTCGCCCCGGGCGTAGAGCCAGGCGCAGCGGAGATCGTCGTCGCAGGCCTCCTTCGCCAGGGCCCGACTCGGTCGACAGCGGGCGGGCAGGCGCTCGAGAGCCGCTCTCGCGGCGGCGCCCGCCTCGACCTCGCCGGCGAGTACGCGCACCAGATCGACCTCCCGCAGGGGCCGCGCCGCGCTCCTGTCCGCAGCAGCGCGGTTCCCCAGGCGGAGCGCCTGGCTCGGCCCCGACACTCCCAGGAGTACGAAGAGAACCCAGACGGCGGGACACCGGAACCTGCCGGGCATGGCACCGAGGCCGCTCATCGTTTTTCTCCTCCAGCCGCACCGAAGAGAGGATCTTCGCGAAGCAGTTGCTCGACGGCCCGCAGGGCGCTGGCGTTGTCGATCCGTGCTCCCGCCCGGTAACGGGCCGCCGCCTTGTCCACGTCGATCAGGACCCGGGTCAGGCGCGTTCCGAAACCAGCGCTGAGCGGATCGGCGGCGGCCAGGGCGTCCAGCCGGGCGAGCGATTCCTCGGCCAGGCGATCGGCCTGGCGGGGCCTCGCCCCCTGGGAAACGATTTCCCGCCGGAGCTCCAGCATCTTCTGCCGTTCCTGGGCCGCCAGCGCCTGGAGGTGCCCGGTGAGCAGGGCCTCGGTCTCGGCGGAACTCTCCCCCGTCACCCTGAGATCGAGCAACCAGGCGATCACGGCCCGCTCCCCGTGCGTCCGCGCCATCAGTGCCGCCTGCCGCGCGATCTCGCCACTGTCCCCGCCCCGACCCATCAACCACCAGCCCAGCAGGCCGCAGAGAAGCAGCCCCACCGCTCCCGCCGCGACAATCCAGGCGCGGCGCACGAAAGGCCGGCGGCCGCCGAGCATGTCCCGGGCCTGGCGCCGGGCCTGCTTCATCAGGGGCAAGGCCCGGTCCTCGGCGCCCAGGCGAACGACCTCCCGGCAGGCCGCCACGGCCCCGAGGGGATCGCCGCGCTCGACCTGCAGGCGAGCGGCTTCCAGGTGTTCGTCGACCTTGCGTTCGATGCGCTCGAGGGCGTCGAGCGCCCTTCGATACTCGGGAACTTGCTCGTCTCCCCCATCTTCGCGCCAGCGATCGAGGGCCGCCCGCAGGGTCGGGAGATGATCGGAAGCCATCGCGGCACAGAGCGCGGAGAGGGCCGCGGACGACGGCGACACCGACCTGTCGGAGCCCCCGGGCCCGGCGTCTCCGACGCCGCCCCTGGAGCGATCGGCGTGACCGGAGAGGGCGGCCAGACCTGCCAGGTCCCGCGCCCTGAGATCGGAAGCGTCCCCGTCACACAGTCCCCACCCGGCGATGGCTACGTGGTCCGCTCCCAGAACCACACGATCGGGCGCCAGTTGACCGTGCCAGCGCCCCCGGCGGTGCTCCCGGCGAAGGACGGTGCTGATCGGATCGAGGAAGGCCGCGCCGGGAGTCCAGCCCTCCGCGAGCCGGTCGGCGAAGAGAGGTCCCTCGGGCACTTCATCGAGGACGATACGTCCGAGGACCGGATCTCTCAGAATGCAGCGCGTCGTGCCCCAGGCTGCGGCGGCCTCCTCGTCGAGTTCGGGGTCTGGAGCGTCGGGCGGCAGCAGGAAGCAAATCGCCCGCCCGTAGGCGCCATCGACGGCGTAGTAGGCTTCGAGGCCGGCAACCTCCGTCAATACCCGCTCGACCCGCCATCCTCCGGCGAACTCGGTACCCGCTTCGATGACGGGGGTGGTCTCGACTCCTCTGGTCGTCCGCACGGTCTCCTCGCGCCGCCGTTCAGCGGTCCCGCACACCTTCCCGGCGAATATAGGTCCCTGCCGCGCGGGAAACACCGCCCCGGCGATGGCGGAGCCGGGGGGCTTCGTGCCATGCTCGGGCCATGGGATTCCGCAGCGCCCGGCTCGCATCGCTTCTGCTGACGACGCTCCTGGCCGCAGGTTGCGGCCCTGCCGACAACGCTGACCGGCGGGCCGGAGCGGAGGACGCCCCGACGGGCGCAGCCCTCTTCCCGGAAGGCGGGCCACGCGCCGGAGCTCTCGCCACCCCGCCCGAGGCCCCGCCCGAAGTGCCCTGGCCGAAATCCTGGAGATTGCTCGACCAGGGTCGCTTCGGCGCAAGCCCGCTGTCGGTGGCGTGGTATCGGCTGGATGCCGGGCAACTTCCGGCGGAAGAGAGCGTCGCGGCCGCTCTCGAGGCCCTGCGAACGATCGTGGGCCGGCCGGAGTTCGAGGATCTCAGCAGACACCCCAGCGAGGAGCAGGCCATCGGCCAGATCCGTGGGACCCTCGCCTGGGCTTCGGTGGAGGCCGGCGGAAACGGCGACGGGACGCGGGTGGTGGTCCTGCTCGAAGCTCTCCCGGGAGTCTGAAAACGTCGTTCCCCTCGACTTCCGGGCCGGCAGGCTATGGCGACGGGAACCAGGCCCGTACCACGGCGAAGTTCCTGGCCAGCTGCTCGAGGTGTGCCTCCCAGGCAGGACCGTTCTCGTCTTTCCCGCAGGCCCGGCGAAGGCCTTCCAGATGCTCCCGGACCTTGCCGTAGTGCCGTGCGTCGCCCTCGGCGAGCAGGCGGGTCGCCAGGTGCTGGTAGATCTTCATAGACGCCCAGGCGCTGCGATCTTCGAGCATCAGCGCGGTCCGCTCCAGGACTGTCGGCGCGGCGGCCAGGATGAAGCCCGGGCTGGCATCGAGGCGATGCGCCAACCGCTCGACCTCCCGGGCCGCCAGGCAAATCTCCACGAAAGCCGTGGCATCCGAACTGGCCTCCGCATGGTCGATCGCCCGGGTCCGCCATTGCCCGCGTTCGTGCTCGCCGGCCGTTTCCTGGAGTCGAGCGAAGGTGTGGGCCCCGGGCTGAGCGACGAAGATCTCCCAGGCGGCCTCGATGGCCTGGCGCCTGCGACCGAGGCGGTGGAGCAGGGAAATCCGCAGGTCCTCGAGGCTGGCCCGGGCCGTGCCGCGGGCCCGGCGACGACCTTTTTCGACCCAGTCCAGGGCCTCGTCGAGCCGGCCCTCTCTCTCCAGGCGGCGGGCAGCCGCCAGCACCTCGACGCCGTGCCCTCCCGACGGGTCGCAGTGCCGCAGAAATTCATCCAGGTCGCCACGGGCCTCGGCGGTTTCCCGCAAGGCCGCCCGAATCCGCTCCGCCAGGGGATCCGCGTGGGTCCAGCCATCCTCTCCGCCCAGGATGGCCGGACGCTGCTGCTGCCGCTGCTCGAGCAACGGCGCGAGCAGGTTCGACAGCGTCTCGAGACCGGTCGGTCCGAGGGTCCCACGGCCCTCGAAGATCAGGCCTCGGGTCAGGGCCCCGGCGTCCTCCATCAGCCAGCCGAAAACCTCGCGAGCCAGGCGCTGGCGGTCCCGCCCGTCGATCTCTTCCCAGCCCTGGATCCAGGTGCGCAGGACTTCCCGCACGAATCCTTCGAGGGCCCCGTCCCGGTCGTCCACTTCGGCCGCCCGAGCCCAGGCCATGGAGGCCAGTTCCAGCAGCAGATCCAGGGCTTGCTCCGGGTGCCCGGAATGGACCAGGCGCCGCACCGAAGCGGCCACCTCGTGCAAGTCCGCGGCGATACGGGCCACCTCGTAGCGATCCAACACGACCCCCGGGCGGAGAGCCGTCTTTCCAGCCTGCCGAAAAAGCCGCAGGTCGATGTCGGTGGGCTCCTCCTGGAAACGCTGGATCCGGGCCTCCACTCCGGCGTCGTCCAGGGCCAACTCGGTCAGCAGGTCCACCAGGCGCTGGCGAGGCCAGCCCAGCAGATGTTCCTGCACTTCCTCCCGGCGGGCCTGGCGCAAGGCGGCCTGCTGGGCGGCGGTGGGTCCCGCAGCGCGGACCCCGCCTTGCGGGGCCGGAGCGCCCGCCTGGTCATCCTCGGCGGTGGCAGGCCCGCTGCCTTCCTCCTCCTGGAGGACGGGGGCCAGGTTTTCCTCGAGGGCGTCGATCAGTTCTCCGTGGCTCGAGAGAGTCAGCAGGATGGCCCCCACATGCCAGCACAGCCCGCGCTCGTAGGGGCAGGAACATTCGGCATCCAGATGCCCCTCCCGCAGGCGAATCACGGCGTGGTAGGGCGTTTCCGACGATCCCGACACGTGAGCCCGCAGGGCGCCCCGCTCGAGCCAGACCTCGTCCACGCGATTTTCGGCCGCGTAAGCCTGGGCACGCCGAACCACCCGCTCCCGCATGAGGATCTCCTCGATCGCGGGTGGGGTCAGCCGGCGCAACATGTCGATCAGGGGTCTAGCGGTCATCTGGGCTTCCTTCTGCCAGTCTGGCGCCCAAGCTAGCACGAGACCAGCACTTCTGACCGAAGTCGGTAGTGGCCCCCCGGCGGGGGGAGATCCTATGTTCTTCCCCGAGCATATGATGGCGCGAGGATGGGCAAGAAAAGCCAGGTGGGCCGCCCTGAGGGGAGACTATTCCACCGCGGGCGATCTCTACCGGCTGGGTGGTGAACTCAGCCAGGCGCTGAAAATGTACCAAAAAGGCCGCCACCATCGCCTCGCCGGCCAGGTCGCCTCGGAACTCGGCGAACACGCCACCGCGACCCGGGAGTACGAGATGGGCGGCATGACTCTCGAGGCCGCCGAGATGGCCCTCCGCTGCGGCGACCGGGAGCGGGCCGCCCGCCTCTTCGTCCAGGCCAACCAGGCCCGGCGGGCCGCCGAGATTCACGAGCAACTCGGACATCCCGAGCCGGCGGCTACGCTCTACGAACACACCGGCGATTTTCTTCGGGCCGCTCGGCTGTTCATCGAGGCCCGCTGCCCGGACAAGGCCGAGCGCTGCCTCGAGAGCCTGTTGCGCTCGGGCAACGTCCGCGTGGACCAGAAAGAGGTGCTGGGCCTGGCGGCCCGGCTCGGGCAACAGTTTCTCGCCAGCGGCATTCCCGACCGCGGGGCCCGCTGGCTCGAACGCTCGGGCCGCTCACGGGACGCCGCCGCCGCCTGGGCCCGGGCCCACCGACCGGAGCGAGCCATCCGCGCCTTTCTCGCCGCGGGCGAAAACGAACGCGCCGCCGAGATCGCCGAGAAGCTCAACCCCGGTGAAATCGACCCCGAACTGGCGGCGGAGGCCTTCCGCGCCGCTTCGCGCTGGGCCGAGGCGGCGGCTCTCTACCTGGAATCGGGACACCCCAGCCAGGCGGCGGGCTGCCTCGAACAACTGGGGTGCTCGGCGGAGGCCGCCTGGGCCCACGAAGCGGCCGGAGACATCGTCGCCGCGGCGGCGGCCATGGAGCGGGCCGGGGACTACGCCGACGCCGCGCGCCATTTCCGCGACGCGGGTTCGGTCCGTGACGCGGCACGCTGCCTGGAGGCCTGCGGCCAGCTGGCGGAGGCGGCGAGGGCCTACGAGGAAGCGGGAGAACGGCTGACCGCTTCCGAACTCTACGAGCGCTGCGGTGACGTGGACGCGGCGGTGCGCGTGCTCCAGGGAATCGCGGCCGACAGCGAGGACGCCACCGCTGCCGCCATGCGGCTGGGCCGACTCTTCGAGCGGCTGGGCATGGACTCGGTGGCGGCGGACCACTATCGCCGGGGGTTGGCGGACCCGGAGCGGGAGCCGGATCCGGAGGGCTGGTACCGCCTGGCCAACGTACTCGAGCGCACCGGCAAGCTGCGGGACGCAGCCACGGCTCTCGGCCGCGTGGTGGCCCTCGAGTTGAACTACCGGGATGCCTCCCAGCGACTGGCCCAGATCGAACGACGTATCGACCAGCAGCCAGGGCCGGCCTCGAGTTCCCCCGACCGCTACACCATCGAGGGGCCGCTGGAGGGCTACGTTCCCGGTCAGGCCTTCCTGGCCATCGACAGCACCATGGAGCGGCGGGTCGTCCTGCGCCGCTTCGCGCCCCCCCTGATTCCCACCGAGTCGGCAGCCGAGAGAATCCTTGCGGATATCCGCCGCATCGCGCGGCTGCACCACCCGGCGATCGCCGCGATTCACGATGCGGGCCGGGACGGGGCGGGAATCTTCGTCGTCGAGGAACATGTCGCCGGCAAGTCCCTGCGGGAGATCCTGTCCAGCGAAGGCCCCCTCGACGTTCCGCGATCGATCCAGGTCATCACACGCCTGGCCGAGGCCCTGGACTACGCCCACGGACTGGGCCTGCTGGCCCGCAACCTGCGACCGGAAAATATCATCATCAGCACATCGTTCGAGGCCCGACTGATCGACTTCGGCATCGGCCTGCGTCACTCGGACGATCCGACCCTCCCTGCCGCTTACCGCTCCCCGGAGTCCCTGCGCGGTGAGCGCTGCGACCCGTCTTCGGATATCTATCTGCTGGGCGTGCTGGCCTGGGAGATGCTCACCGGTACGCTCCCTCCCCCGCCCCGCGGCGCCGAAGCCCCGCGGCTGCCGGAGCGGGCGGGCCACCCGATCCCGGACCTGCTCCAGCGCGTGGTGCGAGGCTGCCTGGTTCCCGATCGTTCCCATCGGCTCGGCTCGGCCCAGCAGCTTCTCGAAGAGTTGCACGGTACCCACCTGCTGCCCGGCGCCTTGCTGGCCAACCGCTACGAGATCCTCCGGGAAATCGGGCGCGGCGGCATGGGTACGGTCTTCGCCGCACGGGACCTGGTGCTCGAGGAACCCGTTGCGCTGAAGGTACTCTCCGGTCCCATCGGCGAGACGGTGGAAAAGCGTTTCATCCAGGAAATCCGACTCACGCGCCAGATCAACCATCCCAACATCGTGCGGGTCCACACCTTCGAACGCTGGCGCGAGCTGCGCTTCATCGTCATGGAGTACATCGACGGAGTGGACCTGCGCCAGTGGGCCGGCAACCGTCATCCCATTCCCCTCGGCCAGGTGCTCGAGTTCATCTCCGGCGTGGCCTCGGGCCTGGCCGCCGCCCACCGCTTGGGCATCGTTCACCGGGACGTCAAGCCTGAAAACGTCCTGCTCGACCAGGAGGGGCGGCCCCGGCTGGTGGACTTCGGCATCGCCCGCCAGGGCGACGTGCACCTGACCCGCGAAGGACTGGTGATGGGCTCGCCGGCCTACATGGCCCCGGAACAGATCCGCGGCGAAGCCGCGGACCAGCGCGCCGATCTCTACGCCATCGGCGTACTGACCTATTTTTTGCTCACGGGCCGGGAACCCTTCGCATCGGACAACGTGGCGGAGGTGTTGCGGCTGCAAATCGAAGAGCCGCCGCCACCGATTTCCCGATTCCGGGAAGGCATCCCGCAACCGGTGGAAGAACTGGTCACACGCCTGCTCTCGAAAGATCCCAATCAGCGCCCCGCAAGCGTCTTCTCGCTGCTCGAAGAGCTGACCGCGGTGCGGGCCCGGATCGCCGTCGTCACCGCCTGAGTCCCCGACGCCCCGCTCTCGGGGGCAATTCCCAAAACGGGGACGCAGCGATGCAACAAAAAACACACGCTCCAGCGCGAGGTTTCGCGGTTGTCGCCTCCCACGTCGCCTTTTTCCGCCCCGGGCCCTTTTCTTTCCTACCCCGTCGGGGGCACTCTGGGGCTACCGAAAAAACATATTCAAGGAGGACTCGCGATGCATCCCCGCCAGCAGACCCTGCGTTCAACTCTCGGCCGCGCCCTGCGCCACATCCGCCTTGAAGGCCGACTCTCGCTCGACGACGTGGAACGGGCCACCCGCGGCGAAGGCGTCCGTGTCACCCGTTCCCATCTCTCCCGGGTGGAAACGGGCCAGGCCGACATCACTCTTTCCCGCTATCTCAGCCTGCTGCGCGCCCTGGGCGAGGGCGTCGGAGAAACCACCGCACGCCTGGCGGCCCTGCTCGATGAAGATCTTCTGGAGGGCGCGGGGGGACGGGTCCGGTGGCGTCAGGCACTGGCGGCCGGCGATCTGCTCGGGGCCACACGGGTGCTGCGAGCGCTGCACGCCAGGAGCCAGCCCGCCCTCGACCGCCCCAGTCTGCGCAGCTGGGGCCGGGCCGAAGCCGCCCTCGGCCGCTGGAACGCGGCCTGCCACGTACTCCGCCTGGCCCTGCCCTCCGCCCCATCCCGGGGCGACGTGCTGGCCCTGGCCACCGCCCAGATCGGGGGCGGACAGGCCGCGGTGGCGGGCCTGCTGGTCGCAGGCCTCAGGCCGGATCCTCTCACCCGCCTGGTGGGCGCGATCAGCCATCTCGCGACGGCGCACTCAAAGCAGGCCCTCGAGCTGGCCGAAGCGATCGGCACCGCGGACGATGCGCCGACTGACGACGATGTGGCGGCCCTGGCCACGACGGTGCGTGCCGAGGTCTATCGTCGCCAGGGACGTCGCCGCGCGGCATGGACCCTCGGCCGACGCGCGCTGCAGATGGGCTCGCCGAAAACTCCGGTCCGCATCGAGTCCCTGCGCACGGCCGCCCGCTGCGCGGCACTTGCCGGACGATGCGGTGAGGGGCTGAAGTGGTCGCGCCGGGCCATCGCCCTGAGCCGGGAACTGGCTCTGCCGGCCCTCCGGGGCGCAGCCCTGCTCGACCAGCCGGAACTCTACCTGCGCCAGGGAAATCGCAGCGAGGCCGGCGCCCTCCGACGACGCGGCAGGCTGGTCTTGCGGCGCTGTACGGCGGATCCCCGCTGGGATACCACCCTCCCCCTGCACGGCGTGCTCAGCCTCTGCCGGCCGCCCGCTTGAAGAGCGCGTGGCGGAGAAGCCTGTCCATCTACGGGCTCACCGAGCCCGCGAGGTCAGAAGGCTCACCCACCACCGCCGCCGCCCCCGGCGCCGCAAGTGGGCGAGGTGCTGCACGACGGGGCGGCACCGCCGGAGGTGGCGAAGGAGGAGAGCTTCTGCACCAGCTCATGGCTCCCGCAGCGAGGGCATTGCAGCCCTTCGGCTCCCTGACCCATGCGCCGCAACGCCTCGAGACTCTCGCCGCACTCCTTGCATTGAAACTCGTAGATCGGCATGGTTCCAGCTCCCACCGGCGCCCTCCCGGGCGGAGGGTCCACCGGCACCGAGGAAGATTATTCGCTCAAACCGAGCCGGGGCGCCAACTGGTCGAGGCACTCCACGCACTCGTCTCCAGAGATGCAAAATCCGACGAAAGGGATACCGGCCGCCTGCGCCGCCAACCGATCGTTGTCCGTATCCCCCACCATCACCGAACCCGGGACGCCGTGCCCCAGCCGTTCGAGGGCGAGTTCGAGCAATTCCGGTGCCGGTTTTCCCCGTTGCACCTCGTCTCCACAGGCCACGACATCGAAGAACTCTCCCAGCGGCCGCCCGTCCGCCTGCACGCCGGCCAGCAGGCGTCGGGTCATGGCCGCCGGCGAGTTGGTCACCACCGCCGTGGGGATCCCTCGCCGCCGCAACAGGGTCAGCAACGCCCCCACACCGGCCATTGGTTTCACCTTCTCCAGGTGGCGGGCGAAGCCCTGGTCGTATTCCCGCGCCAGCCGCGCGGGGTCCGTACCCGGGAAAAAAGTACGGCAGTCCGCCAGAATTCCCTGGCCCCAGGTGCGCCGGATCGGTTCCGGTCCCAACGGCGCCAGACCCCGATGCCGGCGGCAGGCGTCGAGCACCGCGACCCACGCGTCGAAAGTCTCCACCAGCACCCCGTCGAGATCGAAAAGCAGCACCTCGGGAGGCCGCGGCAGCCGCCGAGCGCCGGGGGGGAGCTCAGTCCGGTCGCTGGGCATGGAGTTCCTGCAGACAGCGGAAGCTCAGATTCTGAGCCTGCCGCGTACGAATCGCCCTCACCGCCGAAGCGGCGCCGGTCAGGGTCGTGATCAACGGGATCCGGCGCTGGAGAGCACTGAGTCGAATCGCCCGTTCGTCGTAGAAAGAGGGTGCACCGAGGGGCGTGTTGATCACCACCTGCACATCGCCGCTGAGCAGCCGGTCCACCACGTGCGGACGACCCTCGTTGACCTTGAACACCGTTTCCACCTCGAGCCCGTGGCCCCGGAGAAACTCGGCGGTGCCCGCCGTGGCCAGCAATACGAAACCCAGTTCGACCAGGTCCTGGGCCACAGCCAGCAGACCCGGCTTGTCACGGTCGTGCACCGAAAGGAAGGCGCGTCCTTCCGTGGGCAGATCCTCACCGGCCCCCCACTGCGCCTTGAGAAAGGCCTCGCCGAAATCGACGCCGACGCCCATCACCTCCCCGGTGGACTTCATCTCCGGCCCCAACACCGGATCCTCGCCGGGAAAACGCGCCCAGGGCAGCACGGGCTCCTTGATGAACACCGCGCCCTCCACTTGCCTTTCGCGCACGCCCAGCTCCTCGAGGCTCCGGCCCAGCATGACCCGCGTCGCCAGCGCGGCCAGCGGAAGCCCCGTCGCCTTGGCGACGAAGGGTACGGTCCGGGAAGCCCTCGGATTGACCTCCAGCACGTAGACCGTATCGTCCCGGATCGCGAACTGGATATTGACCAGGCCCCGCACATTCAAGGCCAACGCCAGCTCCCGGGTGATGCGCCGCAACTCGTCCTCGTGCCGCCGCACCGTCTCGTGGTAGGGCGGGATCACGCAGGCGCTGTCCCCCGAGTGGATTCCCGCCTCCTCGATATGCTGCATCACCGCCCCGACGACCACCTGCTCGCCGTCGCAGAGCGCGTCGACATCGATCTCGAATGCGTCTTCGAGAAAACGATCGAGCAGTACCGGATGTTCCGGAGAGGCCTCGACCGCCTTGCGCGTCATCACCGACAGCGATTCCTCGTCCCAGCAGATGAACATCGCGCGCCCGCCGAGAACGTATGACGGCCGCACCAGCAGGGGGAAGCCGATACGACGAGCGATGTCCCGGGCTTCTTCGAGGGACCGGGCTGTGCCCCACTCCGGGGCCTTGATCCCCAGTTCGCCCAGCAGCGCACCGAATCGCTCGCGGTCCTCGGCCAGGTCGATACTCTCCGGCGAGGTGCCCAGGATCGGCACACCCGCCTCCTTGAGCGGCAGCGCCAACTTGAGCGGGGTCTGACCGCCGAATTGGACGATCACGCCGTCGGGCTGCTCCCGATGGACGATCTCCAGCACGTCCTCCAGGTTCAACGGTTCGAAGTAGAGCCGATCCGATGTATCGAAATCGGTCGACACGGTTTCCGGGTTGCAGTTGACCATGATCGACTCGACGCCTTCCTCACGCAGCGCGAAAGAAGCATGACAGCAGCAGTAGTCGAACTCGATCCCCTGCCCGATCCGGTTCGGCCCCGAGCCCAGAACCATCACCTTTTTCCGATCCGTGGGCTCCGCCTCACATTCGTCTTCGTAGGTCGAGTAGAGATAGGGTGTATGCGCCTCGAACTCCGCCGCGCAAGTGTCCACCCGCTTGAACACCGGTCGCAGACCGATATCCCAGCGCCGCCGCCGCACGTCTTCTTCCCTGGAGTCGAGCAGAACCGCCAGCTGCCTGTCGGAAAAACCGAAGCGCTTGGCACGTCGCAGCAATTCCTCGGGAACGCTGTCGAGACGGAACGCACGCAGCCGGCCTTCCACCCCGACGAGCTCTTCGATTTGCTTGAGGAACCACGGGTCGACCCGCGTGATCCGGGAAATTCGCTCGACACTCTCTCCGGCCAGCAACGCATGCTTGATGTAGAACAAGCGCTGCCAGTTCGGAGTCGCCATGCGTTCGTTCAGGCGCGCCGGTTCAACGACTTGGGTCCCATCTCCGCCGAGCCCGAAGCGGCCGGTCTCGAGGCTCCGCAACGCCTTCTGCAGCGCCTCCGGAAAGGTGCGCCCGATGGCCATCGCTTCGCCTACCGAGCGCATCTGGGTTCCGAGGTCGGGGGCGGTCGACGGGAATTTCTCGAACGCCCACCGGGGGACTTTGACCACGACGTAGTCCAGTGAAGGCTCGAAGCTTGCCGGCGTTTCCCTGGTGATGTCGTTGGGTATCTCGTCGAGGGTGTAACCGATGGCAAGTTTGGCGGCGATGCGCGCAATCGGAAATCCGGTCGCCTTGGAGGCCAATGCCGACGACCTCGAGACCCGCGGATTCATCTCGATAACCAGCATTCTGCCGCTTTCCGGATCGATGGCGAACTGGATGTTACTGCCCCCGGTTTCCACCCCGACGGCACGAATGATTCGAATCGCAGCGTCACGCATCAACTGATATTCACGGTCGGTCAACGTCTGGGCCGGCGCGACGGTGATCGAGTCGCCCGTGTGCACACCCATCGCATCGAAGTTTTCGATACTGCAAATGATGACGACGTTGTCCGCCTCGTCACGCATCACCTCCAGTTCATATTCCTTCCAGCCGATGATCGACTCCTCGATCAGGACCTGACCGATCGGCGACAGGTCGATCCCCTGGCCGGCGATCGCGGTCAACTCCTCGTCGTTCCAGGCAATGCCCCCGCCGCTACCACCCAGCGTAAAAGACGGCCGAATCACCAGCGGAAACCCGATCGCGTCACGGATCTCCCGCGCCTCGTCGAGGTTTGTCGCGAAACGCCCCCGCGGCATTTCCAGCCCGACGCCCGCCACGGCAGCGAGGAACTTCTCGCGATCTTCGCAAACCTCGACAGCCTTGCGGTTGACCCCGATCATCCGCACCCCGAACTCTTCGAAGACGCCGGCCTCATCGAGGTCCACCGCCAGGTTCAGTGCGGTCTGTCCTCCGACGGTCGCCAGCACTGCGTCCGGTCGTTCGCGCGCGATGATGCCCCTTACGGAAGGGACCGTCAGCGGCTCCACATATGTTCTTTCCGCCACTTCGGGATCAGTCATGATTGTCGCCGGGTTCGAATTGACCAGGACGACTTCGATGCCCTCTTCCTGCAAGGCCTTGCATGCCTGTGTGCCGCTGTAGTCGAACTCACAGGCCTGGCCGATCACGATCGGTCCGGATCCAATGACAAGGACTTTCTTTATTGCTGTCCGTCGCGACATCCCCGCCCTCTCAGCCTGATGGGATCAAGAAAAAGGGCCGCCCGCGGGCGACCCTCCCTTTTTCTGCCTCGGATTTCCGCCCACGGCGGTTTCTACTCCCCCCGGCGACGCCGGGATCACGCCTCTCATGGAGATGACCTACTCACCGTCCTTGCGCGAGACCAGTTCGATGATCGCCATCTCGGCGTTGTCGCCACGTCGCGGCATCATCTTCATGATTCGCGTGTAGCCGCCCGGTCGATCCGCAAAACGCGGAGCGATCTCGTCAAACAGATGCTTGACGACCGTCCGGCTGTGCAATTCCCTGGCCACGATCCGCCGCGAATGAACGCTGTCCTTACGCGCGCGGGTGATCAGGCGCTCGGCGTAGGAACGCAGTTCCTTGGCATTGGCCAGCGTGGTTGTGATGCGCTCGTGGACGAAGAGTGCGGTAGCCAGGTTACGCAGGGTCGCCCTGCGATGCTCCGACTTTCTCCCGAGCTTCCTGTATCCCCAGCGATGTCTCATCGATCCTCAACCTCTGCCATCAGGCCTGGTTTGCGGCGCCACCGCCGCCGAGTCGCATACCCAGGGAGAGACCCATGTCGGCCATCATCTCCTTGATCTCGTTCAGCGACTTCCGCCCGAAATTCTTCGTCTTGAGCAACTCCGGCTCCGTCTTCTGCACCAGATCCCGCACGGTTTCGATTCCGGCGTTCTTCAGGCAGTTGTAGGAGCGTACCGACAGATCGAGCTCGTCGATCGAGCGGTCCAGGTGTTCGCGGAGCTTCTCGTCCTCGGTGTCCTGCTGCTGGTCGTCTTCCTCGACCCGGTCCTCGAAATTGATGAAAATTGAAAGATGATCCTTGAGCAGCTTGGCCGCCGCCGCCACAGCATCGACCGGTGCGATGGAGCCGTCGGTCCACACTTCCAGGATCAACTTGTCATAGTCTGTCGAACGACCGACACGGGCCGGGTCGACGGTATAGTTCACCCTCCGCACGGGCGAATGGACCGAGTCGATCGGAATATACCCCAGCGCCAGATCATCGTCCATGTTCAGGTCGGCGGGAATGTATCCCCGGCCCGGCTTGATCCTCAGTTCCATTTCGAGAGCACCCTCGTCGGAGAGGGTGGCGATGACGGCGTCCGGATCGAGAATCTCGATATTGGAGCCGGCTTCGATGTCCCCGGCAGTCACCGTCTTCGGGCCCTTGGCGTTGATGCGCACCGTCTCCACCCGGGGAATGTGCAGCCGGAACGGAATCCGCTTGAGGTTGAGGATGATGTCGGTCACATCCTCGATCACTCCGGGAATCGAGGAGAATTCGTGCAGTACCCCCTCGATCTTCACCGCCGTCACAGCAGCTCCCTCGATCGAGGAGAGCAGGATCCGACGCAGGGCGTTGCCGATCGTCGTCCCGAATCCCTTTTCATAGGGCTGAGCGGTAAAAAGGCCATACTCGCCAGTCAGGCTGGCGCGGTCGACCTCGAGGAACTTCGGCTTTTGGAAACCCGTCTCGATCATCGTACCTCCGTCCGGGCGCGCGTGGCACCCCGAGGGACCCGGCGCGCCGTCCAGCCCGGCCGCCGGTGCGTCCGCATCACTTCGAATAAAGCTCGACGATCAGGTTTTCCTGGATCGGCATCGCGATGTCTTCCCGCGTCGGCAGAGCCATCACGGTACCCTTGAACTGAGCCGCATCGAGCGAGAGCCAGCGCGGAATTCCACGTCCCTCGGCCGTGTCCAGGTTACCTTGGATCACAGCGTTCTTCCGGCTGTTTTCACGCAGTTCGATCACGTCATCCTTGCGCACCTGGAACGAGGCGATATCCACCTTTCGCCCGTTGACCGCGAAATGCCCGTGATTGACGAACTGCCGAGCCTGGGCCCGGGAGGTCGCAAAACCCAGCCGGTAGACCACGTTGTCCAGGCGACGCTCGAGCATCGTCAGCAGATTCTCGCCGGTCACGCCTCGGGCGGCGGCAGCCTTACGGAAGTAGATCCGGAACTGGCTCTCGAGAACACCGTAGATCCTCTTGACCTTCTGTTTCTCGCGCAACTGCAGGCCGTAGCCCTGCAGCTTGATCCGACGCCGGCCATGCTGACCGGGAGCGTAGTTGCGGCGCTTGATGGCGCACTTGTCCTTGAAGCAGCGCTCACCTTTCAGGAAAAGCTGCGCGCCTTCCCGCCGACAGAGCCTGCAAACTGAACCGATATAACGTCCCATCTGCCAGCCCTCCTCAGACCCGGCGCCGCTTGGGCGGCCGGCAACCGTTGTGCGGAATCGGTGTGACGTCCTTGATCGAGCGAACGTCGAGACCCGAGGCGGCAAGCGCCCGGATCGACGATTCCCGCCCCGCACCGGGCCCCTGGACACGCACGTCCACGGTCCGAACCCCGTGCTCCCTTGCCAGGTTGCACGCCTGCTGAGAAGCCATCTGGGCCGCGAAGGGCGTACCCTTGCGCGAGCCCTTGAAGCCGACCCGTCCTGCGCTCGACCACGCCACCACGTTCCCCACCGGGTCGGTGATGGTCACGATCGTGTTGTTGAAGGTCGCCTGGATGTGGCACACGCCGTGGGGTACGTTCTTCTTCTCTTTGCGGCGCGTGGTCCTCTTGCCCTTGCCACCTTTCGCCATGCTCTCTACTCTCCGTCGCCTGCCGTGGCAGGCTCGCAGCGGTTCGGCCAACGACTCGGGGCGCGCTCGAGGTCTACCGCCATAGACCGTACCCTGCTTCCATGAGCAGGGCCCCGCCCCCGCGGGTGTCGACTACCCACCCTACTTGCGTACTTTCTTCTTTCCAGCCACAGCCACCCGCGGACCCTTCTTCGTCCGCGCGTTGGTATGCGTCCGCTGCCCCCGCACCGGCAGGCTCATGCGGTGCCGCATACCCCGGTAGCAACCGATCTCGATCAGCCGCTTGATGTCCATCTGAATGTTCTTCCGCAGATCTCCCTCGACCCGACCCTCATCCTGGATGATCTGCCGAATCCGCCGCGCCTGATCTTCGGTGAGATCCTTGACGCGCACATGGCCGGGGCATTCCGCCTTGGCCAGAATGCTGAGCGACCGCGTCAGGCCGATTCCGTAGATGTAGGTCAGAGCGATGTCAATTCGCTTCTGCAGGGGAAGATCAACACCGGCGATGCGTGCCATACTGCGTTCTCCTAGTCGCTTGGGTCCGGACGGCGCTGGCCGTCAACCCTGCCGCTGCTTGTGCTTGGGGTTCTCGCAGATCACCCGGACCACACCCTTGCGCCGGACAATCTTGCACTTGTCACACATCTTCTTGACCGATGCTCTGACTTTCATCATTCACCTCGTCGCTTTCCACCCGGGTACAGCCCCCGTCCTGCGGAAAGTTCCTACTTGTAGCGGTAGACAATGCGTCCCCGGTTCAGATCATACGGAGAAAGTTCCACCAGAACCCGGTCCCCGGGCAGAATGCGAATGAAGTTCTTCCGCATTCTGCCCGAGATATGGGCCAACACCTTGTGGCCGTTCTCCAGCTCGAGCCGGAACATCGCATTCGGCAAGGTTTCAATCACCGTTGCCTCTACCTGGATGGCCTCTTCCTTGGCCAAGGCCCTACTCCTTTACCGCGCCGCTCATGCGGCGGCGGCCTTTTGCCGGGAACGCCGGCCCTGCAACAGCAGAACTCATGCGCCCTCAGCCGCGGTACGGTCCAGAACCGCCTCAATACGCGCGAACACCTCTTCGATCGACCCGGTACCATCGATCGTCCGGAGCAGCCCGCGCTTCTGGTAAACTCCCGCCACGGGCTCCGTGCGCGCACGGTAGACCCGAAGCCGTTCCTCGATGGTCTCCCGGTTGTCGTCCTTCCGGCCTTCGATCGTGGCCCGCCGCAGCAACCGCTCGACAAGCTCCCGATCCGGTACATCCAGCATCAGGACGCTGTCGATGCGCCGCGCGTTCCCGAGGACCTGGTCGAGAATCTCGACCTGGGCGACAGTTCGCGGGAATCCATCGAGCAGAAATCCGCCCCGGGCATCCTTTTCGGCCAGGCGCTGGGCAACGAGTTCGCCCATCACTTCGTCCGATACGAGATGCCCGCGTTCGATGATCTTCTTGACTCTCAGGCCGAGTTCCGAGCCGGAGCCCACGGCGACGCGCAGCATTTCCCCGGTGCTGATGTGGGGAATCTCCCGCTGCGCGCTGATGCGTGCCGCCTGGGTTCCTTTGCCCGCCCCCGGTGGGCCGAAGATCAACAGGTTCAACGGCTTATCTCCTCCCTCGCAAGCGCGTGCCTTTCAGGAAGCCATCGTAGTGCCGCATGACCAACTGGCTCTCGATCTGTTGCACCGTGTCCATCGCCACGCCTACCACGATCAGCAGTGACGTACCCCCGAAGTAGAACTTGACGTTCATACCATTGAGGACGAAACCCGGGACCATGCGCTCGAAGAACTCACCGATCGCCGCCGGTTCGAGCAGATGAAGCGGGATTCCGCTGATCAGGAAAATCGGCAGCAGCGAAATCGCCGAAAGGTAAATGGCTCCAGCAAAGGTCAGCCGGGTGAGCACCGTATCGATGTAGTTCGCCGTCTGCTTGCCCGGCCGCACCCCGGGAATGAAACCACCGACCCGCTTCATATTGTCGGCGGTGTCCATCGGGTTGAAAATAATCGAGGTGTAGAAGAAGCAGAACAGCACGATCAGAACGATGTAGAGCAGGTCCCACAGCGGCATGTTGTAGTTCAACTGCCGGTTGAGCATCCCGAAGACAGGATTCGGAAAACGCTGGTAAAGCGCTGTAATCAGGGTCTGAGGCAGCGCGAGCAGCGAAGATGCGAAAATGACCGGGATCACGCCACCAGTGTTGACTTTCAGCGGCAGGAAGGTCGCGGTTCCGCGCATCATGCGCCGCCCACGCACGCGACTCGCGTACTGAATCGGTATCCTCCGCTGAGCCCGCTCGATGAAAACAACCGCGGCGACAACGGCAACCATCACGAGCAGTAGCAGGACCGCTACGATGATGCTGCGCTCGCCGCGCAGAAGCTCCTGCACCATCGCTCGGGTCCCGCCGGGGAGCCCGGCGACGATGCCGGCGAAGATGATCAGTGAAATACCGTTTCCGATGCCGCGTTCGGTAATCTGCTCACCGATCCACATGATGAAGGCGGTACCCGTGGTCAGGGTGATGATCGTCAACAGCCAGAAGGTCGGGCCCGGATTCGGCACGATCGGATCTCCGGTCGCATCGATCTTCGTGACCCAGACGCAGATTCCGACGGCCTGGATGATCGAGAGCAGCACGGTTCCGTAGCGCGTCCACTGGGTGATCTTCTGGCGTCCGGCCTCGCCTTCCTTCTGTAAGCGTTCGAGGTACGGCCAGACCACGGCCAGCAGCTGCAGAATGATCGACGCCGAAATGTACGGCATGATCCCGAGAGCGAAAATCGTCAGGTTGCTGAAATTCCCGCCGGTGAACATGTCCACCAGCCCGAAGACACCACCCTGGTTGGCCTGAAACCAGCTCTCGAGAGCCTGCAGGTCGATACCGGGGATCGGAATAAAAGCACCAATCCGGTAGACGCCGAGCATACCGAGTGTGAAGAGCACTCGTTTGCGCAGGTCCGGTATGCGAAAAATGTTCTGCAGACTTTCGATCATGACTCGGCCGCCTCGCCTCCGATGATCACCACCTTGCCCCCGGCGCCTTCGATCTTGCTGCGCGCGCCGGCGCTGACCTTGTGCACATGTACGGTCAGGGGGCGATCGATCTCACCTTTGCCCAGGAGTTTGATCCGCAGGGTCTCCGACCGCCGCAACAGGCCCTTGTCGACCAGCGCCTCGGGGGTGACCTCGGCTCCGGAATCGAAGCGTCCGAGACGCCCTACGTTCACCTCTGCGTAGTCCTCACGAAAGATGTTCGTGAATCCACGCTTGGGAACACGCCGCACGAGGGGCATCTGTCCGCCCTCGAAGCCCCAGCGCCGGGAGTAGCCGGACCTGGACTTCTGGCCCTTTTCTCCCCTTCCGGCGGTCTTCCCCGTGCCGGAACCAGGTCCACGACCGATCCGCTTGCGCTTCTTCCGGGAGCCCGGGGCCGGGCCGATATCGTGCAATCTCATGGATCTAAACCTCCGGTTCGCCTCAGCGCTCGGTGTTCTCGTCGAGGATACGGACGAGATGGGGAATTTTGCTCACCATTCCACGGATGCAGGGGTTGTCAGGACGTTCGACGACACGATTGATCTTGCCCAGGCCCAAGGCGGCCAAGGTCTGCTTCTGACGCCGCGGAAACCCGATGCCGCTGCGATACTGCTGGATCCTCAGCTTTCCCTGCTCGCTCATCCCTCACCTCCGCCGGGACCACCACCGATCGAGGGCGCGGTCGGGCCCGCGGTAGCCTGTACGTGTTCGAGAGGAACGCCCCGAAGCTTGGCGATTTCCCGCAGGTCTCGGAGCTGCTGCAGTCCGTCGAGAGTGGCGCGAACGACGTTGTGCGGATTCTGCGTCCCGATGCACTTGGTCAGCACGTCCTGGACGCCGAGCGTTTCGAGGATCGCGCGTACGGCCCCACCGGCGATCACGCCCGTGCCGGGAGAAGCCGGCTTGAGCAACACCCGGCCGGCTCCATGCCTGCCGACGACCTGGTGCGGGATGGTCGTTCCCCTCAAAGGAATCTTCACCATGGCGTGCTTGGCTCGCTCGATCCCTTTGGAGATCGCCGAGGGCACTTCCTTGGCCTTGCCCATGCCAAAGCCCACACGCCCCTTGCCATCACCAACCACGACCAGCGCCGAGAACGAAAAGTTCTTTCCGCCCTTGACGACCTTCGTCACCCGATTGATGAAGACGACCTGGTCTCTGAGGTCCGAGCCGTCGCGATCTGATCTATCGAAAGCCACTTCATCCTCCGCCGCGGCCGTAGCCGGTCAGAACTTGAGCCCACCTTCACGGGCCGCGTCGGCGAGGGCCTTGACCCTGCCGTGAAACAGGAACCCGCCCCGGTCGAAGACCACGGTCTCGAGTCCCTTCTCTCGCAAACGCTCGGCGATCAGCCGCCCGACTTCGGCGGCGGCTGCCTTGCTGCCGCTCGATCCACCCTCGATCCTGCAGCTCTTCTCGAGAGTCGAGGCGGCGGCCAGCGTGGCGCCGGCCTCATCATCGATCGCCTGCACCGCGATATGCCGGTTGCTGCGAAAAACGGACAGACGCGGCCGGTCGGCGGTTCCGCGGATTTTCCCCCGGATCCTCCTGCGCACTTTGACGCGGTCTGCCTTTCGATCCTTACGAGCGTACATCGCTTCTCACCCCGCTACTTTCCGGCGGCCTTGCCCGGCTTGAGATGAATCCGCTCTTCCTTGTAGCGAACGCCCTTGCCCTTGTAGGCATCGGGCGGACGCAAGGCGCGGATTTCCGCGGCCACCTGGCCGATCTTCTGCTTGTCGATCCCGCTGAGAACGATCACCGTGTTCCGCTCCTCCACCCGTGCGGAGATCCCCTCGGGAAGCGGGTATTCCACCGGATGCGAGAAGCCCAGGCTCAGGGTCAGGCCATTGCCCTTGGCCTCGGCACGATAACCGGTTCCCACCACCAACAAGGTGCGCTCGTAGCCTTCCGAAACGCCCTTGACGGCATTGGCCAGCAGGGCGCGGGTCAAACCATGCAGCGCCCGCTGCCGGGGCGAATCGTCTCGCCGGGAGCACCGGGCCACTCCGTCCTCGACCTTGACTGAAATACCCGCGGCGACAGGCACGGCCAGGTTGCCCTTCGGCCCCTTCACCTGCACGTGGTCCGCCTTCATGTCCAGGCTGACCCCTCCAGGCAGGGCTACGGGTGCATTTCCAATTCTCGACATCCCGCTTCCTCCCTACCAGACGTCACAGAGGCGTTCGCCGCCGACACCATGCTGGCGGGCGGAACGTCCGTCCAGTACGCCCTTGGAGGTGGAGAGAATGGTGATCCCCATTCCACCCAGCACGTCCGGGATCTCCTTCCGGCCGATATAGACGCGGCGGCCGGGCCGGGAGATCCGGCGCAGCCCGCTGATCACGCGCTCGCCCTCCGGTCCGTACTTCAATTCCACGTGAAGAACACCCTGCGCGCCGTCGTCCTCGTGACGAAAGTCACTGATGTAACCCTCGCTCTTGAGAATCTGCGCGATCTCCCGCTTGATTCGCGAGGAGGGCAAGACCACCGTGCGATGCTCCGCCATCAGCGCATTCCGGATGCGCGTGAGCATGTCCGCGATCGGGTCAGTCATCGACATCGATCACCCCTTTCCGTTCCCAGGTCCTACCAACTCGCCTTGCGGACACCAGGAACATAGCCCTGCAGGCTGAGTTCCCGGAAGCACACACGACAAAGCTGGAATTTCCGCATATAACCGCGCGGCCGACCGCAACGCCGGCACCGGTTTCTCACGCGGACCGCATATTTCGGCTTCCTGTGCAACAGGGCCATCTTGGCCTTCGTCGCCATGGGGCTCTCCTCCTCGTCCCTGTCAGTTCGCAAACGGCATGCCGAGCCGCCGGAGTAGCGCCTTGGCCTCGGCATCAGCCGTGGCCGAAGTCACGATCGTGATGTTCATTCCAATGGCTCGGCTGACCTTCGCGTAGTTCACTTCGGGGAAGATGAGTTGATCCTTCACCCCAAGCGTGTAATTACCCCGGCCATCGAATGCCTTGCCCGAAATGCCGCGGAAGTCCCTCACACGTGGAAGAGCCAGGTTCACCAGGCGGTCGTAGAACTCCCACATCCTGTTGCCGCGCAGGGTCGCGGCCAGGCCGACCGGCATCCCTTCGCGCAGCTTGAAGTTGGAGATCGACTTCCTGGCCCGCCTGACGGTGGGCTTCTGCCCGACGATCGCCGTGAGTTCCTCGGTCGCCTCATCGAGCAGCTTGGGCTCCCGCGACGCCTCTCCAAGACCCATGTTGACAACGATCTTGTTGAGCCGCGGCACGGCCATCGGATTCTTGATGGAAAACTCCTCCATCAGGGCCGCCCGGATTTCTTCCTCGTAAATCCTGCGAAGACGCGGATACTCCGACATCGCCTTCCTCACCTATCCAGCTCGGCGCTGGACCGCCTGGCGATCCGCACCTTGCGCTTGACGCCGTCGCTATCCAGGAACTTGTGACCGACACGCGTCGGCTTACCGCTCTCTGGATCGACGGGCAGCAGGTTCGAGACATGGATCGGAGCCTCTTGCTCGAGGATCCCACCCTGGATTCCCTTTTGCGGGTTGGCGCGCATGTGCTTGCGAATCATCCCCACACCTTCGACGATCGCTCGATTGCCGATGATGTGCAGCACCTTGCCGCGCTTGCCCTTGTCCTTGCCGCTGATCACCGCGACCTGGTCACCCTTGCGAATGTGCATCGTCTACCTCACAGGACCTCGGGCGCCAGGGAAACGATCCGCATGTACTGCTTCTCACGCAATTCCCTGGCCACCGGCCCGAAAACACGGGTGCCGATCGGCTCACCGGCGTCGTTGATCAAGACGGCGGCATTCTCGTCGAATTGGATGTAGGAACCGTCCTTCCGTCGATTCGCGTGCCGCGTACGCACGATCACGGCCCGCACCACCGCGCCCTTCTTGACGGTTCCGTCCGGACTGGCCTCCTTGACACTGGCCGTAATGACATCCCCCAAGCCACCATACTTGCCGGAGTTGCCGCCGCGCAGCCGGATCGCCATTACCTTTTTCGCGCCGGAGTTGTCCGCGACCTTGAGGATCGATTGCATTTGAATCATGGCTATCCCCTATGCCCGTTCGGCGCGAGCGATCACCTTGTGCAGGCGCCAGCGCTTGCGAGCCGACAACGGCCGGGACTCGATGATTTCCACCTTGTCACCGGCCTGGCAGGCCTCGTTTTCGTCATGGACGAGATAGGTCTTCGAACGCCGGATGTACCGCTTGTAAATCGGATGCTTGATGTATCGCTCCACACGGACCTTGGTCGTCTTGGCACCGGAGCGGCCGATCACGGTACCGACCTTGCTCTGGCCCTTGCCCCGCGTCTTTTGCGATTCGCTCATCAGCCGTTCTCCTTCTCGTCGCCCCGCCGCTCGCTCAGCAAGGTCAGCACACGGGCCAGATCGTGCCGCGTTTCCCGCAGCTTGTGGGGCTTCTCGAGCTGGCCGGTGGCCTTCTGCAGCCGCAGGTTGAACAGCGCCCGGCGCAACTCTCCGGCCTCCCGGTGCAACTCGTCGGTCGTCATGTCGCGAAGCTTGCTCGTTTTCATCGGTTCATCACCCCGTCACCCGCCGCCTAGACCGGCCGACGCTTGACGAATCGGACCGGGATCGGAAGTTTGCTCGCCGCGAGCTTCATCGCCCGGGCCGCCACGTCTTCGGCCACGCCCTCAATTTCGAACATCACCCGCCCGGGCCGCACGACGGCCACCCAGTGATCCGGCGCGCCCTTACCCTTGCCCTGCCGGGTTTCGATCGGCTTCTTGGTGACAGGCTTGTCGGGGAAGACCCGGATCCAGATCTTTCCACCTCTCTTGACCGAACGGGTCATCGCAACTCGAGCCGCCTCGATCTGCCGTGCGGTGATCCATCCCCGTCCCATCGCCTTGAGGCCGAACTCGCCGAAAGCAACCGTGTTGCCGCGCTGGGCGTTGCCCTTCATACGGCCGCGCTGCTGCTTGCGGAACTTCGTTCTCTTCGGTTGCAACATCGTCCTGAGCCCTCCGACCGCCTAGCGCTGGCGTCCACGGGGAATGACGACCTCGGTCTGCTCCCCTTTGTAGATCCAGCACTTGACGCCGATCACTCCGTAGGTCGTCTTCGCCCTGGCGTAGCCGTAGTCGATATCGGCCCGCAGGGTGTGGAGCGGAAGCTGCCCGACCAGATACCACTCCGAACGGGCGATTTCGTGACCGCCCAGGCGTCCGGAACAGCGCACCTTGATCCCCTTGGCGCCGAAACGCTGGGCCGACTCGACGGCCTTGCGCATGGCCCGACGGAAGGCGATCCGGCGCTCCAGCTGGGCCGCAATACCTTCCGCGACCAGTTGCGCGTTCAGCTCCGGCTTATCGACCTCGAGAATATTGATGAAAACCTCTCGGCCCGTGCGCTTTTTGAGATCGGCACGGAGCTTGTCCACCTCCGCTCCCTTGCGTCCGATGATGATGCCCGGCCGCGCGGTATAGAGGTTGACCTTCAGCTTGTGCTCGCCAGCCCGTTCGACGGAGATGTCGGCGATACCGGCATGGTAGAGCCGCTTCTTCAACTCGTCCCTGAGCTTGAGATCCTCGTGGAGGAAATCCCCGTATTTCTTCTTTTCGATCCAGCGGCTGCGCCACGTGCGGTTATAGCCGAGCCGGAATCCGTAAGGATGTACTTTCTGACCCATCTCGCGTCCTCGCTCCTAACGAACCCGGCTACTTGCCGGCTTTGCGCAAGTCAAGCTCGATCGTGACGTGACTACGCCGCTTGAGTACGGGGAAGAATCGCCCCATCGTGCCGGCACGGCCTCGCTTCTCCTGGGGGCCCTTGTCCACCCAGATCCGCGAAACGTAGAGCCGATCGACATCGATCCGCTCTTCACGGTTCTCCGCGTTGGCGATGGCGGAGTTGAGCAGCTTTTCGAGGCTTCGGGCAACCCTCTTGGGGCTCGTCTTCAGGATGCCCAACGCCTCGCCCACGTCGCAGCCCCTCACCTGGTCGGCGACCAGGCGGGTCTTCTGTGGGCTTGCCTTGAGGTAGCGCAATTTGGCATGCGCAATCATTTCGCTCTCCTTCGGCTTCCGGCGTCCGCCCTACCTGCGGGCCCGCTTGTCTTTCTTGCCGCCGTGTCCGCGGTAGGTCCGCGTAGGCGCGAATTCACCGAGCTTGTGCCCCACCATGTTCTCCGTGACGAAAATCGGGATGAACTTTCGGCCGTTGTGGACGGCGAAGGTATGCCCAACCATCTCCGGAGTGATCGTCGAACGGCGCGACCAGGTCCGAATCACCTTGCGCTCCTTCGACTCGTTCATCTGCTCCACCTTTTTCATCAGGTGGTCGTCGACGAAGGGCCCTTTCCAGATCGAACGTGCCACGGCTGCCTCCGCTACTTCTGCCCGCGACGGCGGACGATGAACTTGTCCGTGCGCGGATTGTTGCGAGTCTTGTGCCCCTTGGTCGGTACGCCCCATGGCGTCACCGGATGGCGCCCGCCGGAGGACTTGCCCTCGCCGCCGCCGTGGGGATGATCGATCGGGTTCATCGCCACACCGCGAACCACCGGGCGACGCCCCTTCCAACGCATCCTGCCGGCTTTGCCGATACTCACGTTGCCGTGCTCGACATTGCCGACCTGCCCGATGGTGGCGCGGCAGGTCGTGAGCACCAGCCGAACTTCACCGGAGGGCAGGCGGACATGGGCGTAGCGCCCCTCCTTGGCCAGCAACTGAGCGCTGGCTCCCGCGGAGCGGGCCATCTGCCCCCCCTTTCCGGGCCGCAACTCGATGTTGTGCACGACGGTTCCGACGGGGATCTTTTTCAGCGGCAGGCAATTGCCGAGAACGATGTCGGCGGCATCGGAGGACAGCACCTCCTGGCCCGGCTTCAGCCCCACCGGCGCAAGGATGTACCGCTTTTCACCGTCCGCGTAGGCCACCAAGGCGATGTTCGCGCTGCGGTTCGGATCGTATTCGATGGAAACGACCTTCCCCGGCACATCGAACTTGTCGCGCTTGAAATCGATGACGCGATAGCGCCGCTTGTGCCCCCCGCCACGGTGCCACATGGTCACGCGCCCACTGCTGTTGCGCCCGCCGGAACGCTTCTTCGGCTCGAGCAACGGCTTGTAGGGCGTGGTGGTCGTGATCTCGGGCGAGATCAGGACCTCCATCTGCCTGCGTCCGGGGGATGTCGGCTTGAATTTCTTGACTGGCATCCTTAGGGCCCTTCGCTGTGCGCCACGGAGGCGATCAGCCTTCAAGGAAATCGATGGTCTTGCTCGACGGTTTGAGGGTCACATAGGCCTTCTTGCGCGAAGCCCGGTAACCCTCGAAACGACCGTAGCGGCGCTTCTTGCCCCGCACATTGGCGGTTCTCACGTGCAGCACCTCTACGCCGAAGATCTGCTCCACGGCCTGTGCAACCTGAATCTTGTTCGCCCGGGGATCCACGTCGAAGACGTAGGTCTCGCCCGACTTCTTCCAGCGCTGGGCCTCTTCCCGCAGGCGCGTCGCCTTTTCGGTCAACCGGGGCCGCCGCAGCACTTCCCAAACACTCAGCTCACTCATCGCGCCAGCACCTCCCCGAGTTGCTCGGCCGCCGCCTGGGAAATCACGACGGTTTCGAAATTGAGCACGTGGTAAGCATGGAGCTGCATAACCCGGATCGCACCGATGGACGGGTGATTCCGCGAAGCCAGCTCGATCTTTTCGTTCTCGCCGTCGAAGACCAGCAGCGTCTTTCCCGCCAGGCCCAGGTCCTTCCGCACCAGGCGATCGAGGTCCTTCGTCTTGTGACTGTCGACGTTGAGGTTCTCGACGACCACCAGGCTCTCACCACGCAATTTGTCCGAGAGGGCCGAGGCCAACGCCCGACGGCGCGCCTTCCGGGGAAAACGGTAGGCATAGTCTCTCGGCTGCGGACCATGCACCACACCACCGCCGCGCCAGATCGGCGAGCGCATCGAGCCCACCCGTGCCCGGCCGGTACCCTTTTGGCGCCACGGCTTCTTCCCGCCGCCGCTGACTTCGACGCGGTTTTTGGCCTTGTGGGTGCCCCGACGCGCGCAAGCCAGGTAGTGGTGCACGGCTTCGTGCAACAAGTGGCGCTTCCACGGGTAATCGTAGACAGCATCGGGAAGATCGATGTTTGCCACGCTCTTCCGCTTCAGGTTCACAACAGCAACATCAGCCATCGCTCTCTCTCGCCGGCCGCGCGCTAGCGCTTGAAGTTGGCCGTGTTGGGCTTGCGGATCAGCACCAAGCTGCCCCGCGCGCCGGGTACCGAGCCCTTGACGAGAATCAAATTCTGTTCGGCGTCGACCCGCACGACCTCGAGACCCTTCGTCGTCACCCGGGTGTCACCCATCTGCCCGGGAAGCCGCATACCGGGAAAGACCCGCGAGGGATAGGCCGACTGCCCTACCGACCCCGGCGCCCGGTGAAACATCGATCCGTGGGTCGCCCGTCCGCCGCCGAAGTTGTGCCGCTTCATCACGCCCTGGAAGCCGCGCCCCTTCGTCGTACCGACGATCTCGACCTTCTGGCCCGCCTCGAAGATCTCACAGGTCACCGTCTGCCCCGGAGCCGACTCGTCGTCACCGGAAACGGTGAACTCGCGCAGAACCCGCGTCGGAGGCAGGTCGACCTTGGCGAAGTGCCCGCGCTTGGGCTTGTTGGCTTGCCGGTCGGGACCTTTTTCCACGAGGCCGAGTTGAGCGGCCTCGTAGCCGTCCCGCTCGATCGTCTTACGCTGCACGACAACGCAGGGACCCGCCCGCAGCACCGTCACGGGCACCGCCCGACCGTCCTCCAGGAAGACCTGCGTCATGCCGATCTTCTTGCCAATCAGTCCGTTGACCATTCTCGGCGTCTCCAGCTCAGGTTCCGTAAGCCTTGATCTCGACGTCCACGCCGGCGGGAAGATCCAGCTTCATCAGCGCATCCACCGTTTCCGGCGTCGGGTCGAGAATGTCGAGCAGCCGCTTGTGCGTGCGGATCTCGAACTGCTCGCGGGATTTCTTGTCGACATGCGGTGAACGCAGAACGGTGTAGACGCTCCGCATGGTGGGCAGGGGAATCGGGCCCGCCACGGTCGCGCCGGTGCGCCGCGCCGTATCGACGATCTCGGTGGTCGACTGGTCGAGGATTCGGTGATCGTAAGCCTTGAGTCGAATCCGAATCTTGTCTGAAGTCATCGTCTGCGTCCTCGCGTCAGGGGCCACCCGCCGGGGCGGCGCGCCGAAGCGGAATCCATCTCGGCGAAATCGCCCCTACTCGATGATCTCGGTGATGGTGCCGGCACCCACGGTGCGGCCACCCTCACGAATCGCGAAGCGAAGCCCCTTGTCCATCGCGATCGGCTTCTGCAACTCGCCCACCACCTCCAGGCGGTCGCCGGGCATCACCATCTC
>JAUZRX010000022.1 GCA_030949985.1 Acidobacteriota bacterium | reverse complement strand
GGTTTGATGGGGCAGGTTCGGGTAGAACTCGTGGAGCAGGCGTCTCGATGACAACTGGTCCAGGGCAGCCATCTCGGGCTGTGCCAGGTGGCTCGGGTAATAAAAGACCCGGGAGCGGCTGAGCCCGTACGTGGCATCTGCATCCACCGTCCAGACATGCGGCTTTTCGGCGCGGTTGATGTGTGGAACATCCAGGCATTGCGGATCGAACGCGACGCCAAGAAAATTGCACAGGGTGCGCATTGTCGTCTCGGGTGCGAGCACGAGATCTTCGTAACGTACGATACGAAACCGCGCCGGGTGCCGCTCTTGCAAGGCGAGCGCCTTCCTGAGTCCTTTGTACCAGCTCACCGAATGCGCCCAGATTCTGTCGATACCCGGATCTCGTTGTTTCTTCGAGGCCGCGAGATCGTACGGATTGCGCAACATGTAGATCATGCGTGAGTTGGGGACCAGGTCGAGGACCTGGTCAGCGTAGAAGATGTAGCTCGTTGCTTTCTGGGCCCACCACTCTTTCCGCCGCGATCGGACGGCAAAGTGCATGGCTTCCAGGTAGATATCGATGGCACTCGCGGCGCTGTGGTCCAGGATCCAGCGGTTCAACCATGCGCTCACTTCCAGCTGCAGGCGTGCGGACTCCAGCTCGAGCATCATGCAGCGGATGGCATATGCGACACGTTTCCTGGGGTTACGAGTCTGGTCGATCAGCTCGAGGTGCTCGAAATAGGGCAGATCTTGCGGCAAGGCGAGAAAGGGAGGCAGCCGACCCAACGCCAGCGCCAGAACCGTGTTGCCACTATGCTGACGTCCGCATATGTAGACGGGACCGGGAACGGCATTCTTCGCATCATCGCCCATACGCGATAGCATACCGCTTCTACGTCCGGGAGCAGGGTTCTGTATGGGGCGGAGCGTGGCCGGGCCGTCATTGCCGGGCACGGTCTCACGGCGCCGCCGCCTTCGCGGCGGGCAGCAAGGGGGCCGGCCGGAAATTGGGACCTCGCTCGGCGATTGACGCGGTAGCGGCCGGTGCGTACGATCCGCGGCGCCGCACCGGCCCCGGCAAAAGGATCCGTTCACGTTGTCCATCCGCTCGCTCTGGCATCCCCTTTCGACCCTGGTCTTCGA